>SBGS01000171.1 GCA_006226555.1 Bacteroidota bacterium | reverse complement strand
CGCGTAAAAATCCCCAAAAGCATCATGATCAGAAATAGAACGGATGTGATCAATCTTATCGTCGTGTAGGGCGAGATCGTTTCAATTGTAAGGAACTCATAAAGCAAATACGAACTCCACGAAAGAGTCAGTATGAAGACGGTAGGGAATATGTATTTTTTCCAATTCAACAGAATCAAAAATAAAAAAAGGAGTTGAACTCAACTCCTTTTTTTTAATCTGCTAGACCTTATCAAACTATTTCTTCTTCCTGTCTGACAGGTTTTCTAAAGATGATCTTGTCATCAAAGACGTCCATGACCACATTCTGATTCGTATCGATCGAATTTGCGAGGATAGCCTTTGATAATTCGTTCATTACTTGTTTCTGGATGACGCGTTTTACCGGACGAGCTCCAAAGAAGGGGTCATATCCTGCTTCAGAGATCCAGTCTTTCGCTTCATCTGTAATAATTAACTTGATATCCTGAGCCTTGAGTCTTTTCTTCAACTGATTCAGTTGTAATTCGACAATTTGATGCACATCTTGTTTTGTCAAAGGCAGGAACATGATGGTTTCATCAATTCTGTTCAGGAATTCCGGACGGATAGTTTGTTTCAATAATCCGAGAACATCGGCTTTTGCAAGCTCGCTGGCTCTTTCGAATTCACTTTCCTTAATGCCGTCAAAACGCTCATGAATCAAGTTTGATCCAAGGTTTGAAGTCATGATAATGATCGTATTTTTGAAATTCACCATTCTTCCTTTGTTGTCTGTTAGGCGACCATCATCAAGAACCTGTAAAAGCACGTTGAATACATCCGGATGAGCTTTTTCGATCTCATCTAGCAATACGATAGAGTATGGTTTACGTCTCACAGCCTCTGTTAACTGTCCGCCTTCATCGTAACCAACATATCCCGGAGGAGCACCAACCAATCGGCTAACTGTATGTTTCTCCTGATATTCGCTCATGTCTATCCTGGTCATTGCATTTTCGTCATTGAACAGGTATTCTGCAAGGGCTTTGGCTAATTCAGTCTTACCAACTCCGGTTGTACCGAGGAAGATAAATGAACCAATGGGTTTTTTACTGTCTTGCAACCCTGCACGTGATCTTCTGACAGCATCAGAAAGAGCCTCGATTGCTTCTCTTTGACCAACGACGCGTTTACCGAGCTCGTCCTCCAGTTTTAGCAGTTTTTCTCGTTCGCTTTCGAGCATTTTCGTGATTGGAATACCGGTCCATTTTGAAACTACCTCTGCAATCTCTTCGGCATCTACTTCTTCTTTGATCATTTTAGAATCTTTCTGAATATCAATAAGTTTAGCCTTAGCTGCTTCAAGTTTTTCTTCAGTCTCTTTGATGCGCCCATATCTGATCTCCGCCACCTTTCCGTAATCACCGCTTCGCTCAGCTTGTTCTGCTTCAAGCTTAAACATTTCGATATCTTCTTTATACCCCTGGATAGAATCTACGATATCTCTTTCATTCTTCCACTTGGCATTAAAGGCATCGCGTTCCTGTCTAAGTTCTGCTAGATCTTTTTCAATGGATTCAAGCTTTTTTGAGTCTTTTTCTCTCGCAATTGCAGCTTTTTCGATTTCCAGTTGCATGATCTTTCTTTCGATCTCATCCAGTTCTTCCGGCTTGGAGTTGATCTCCATTCTCAACTTCGAAGCGGCTTCATCGATCAAGTCGATTGCCTTATCCGGTAATTGTCTGTCAGTTATGTATCGTTGTGAAAGCTCAACTGCCTGAATGATCGCACTGTCCTTGATGAGAACCTTGTGATGGTTTTCGTATTTTTCTTTGATTCCTCGTAGGATAGAGATTGCGTCTTCTGTAGATGGTTCGTCGACCATAACGGTTTGGAAACGTCTAACAAGTGCTTTATCCTTTTCAAAGTATTTTTGGTACTCATTAAGCGTAGTCGCTCCGACAGCTCTCAATTCTCCTCTCGCTAGCGCCGGTTTGAGGATGTTTGCGGCATCCATAGCGCCTTCACCTCCGCCACCTGCACCGACCAAGGTATGGATCTCATCGATGAAAAGAATGATCTCACCCTCAGCTTTAATAACCTCCTTCACAACGGATTTTAAACGCTCTTCAAACTCTCCTTTGTACTTTGCACCAGCGATCAAGGCCCCCATATCCAGTGAGTAAACTACCTTGGATCTAAGATTTTCAGGTACATCGCCTTCAATGATTCTATGAGCCAATCCTTCTGCGATAGCAGTTTTACCAACTCCAGGTTCACCGATCAGAATAGGGTTGTTCTTTGTCCTACGTGATAGGATCTGAAGCACTCGTCTGATCTCATCATCTCTACCGATTACCGGATCAAGTTTTCCTTCTTCTGCAAGCTTATTGAGGTTTTTTGCATACTTCTCAAGTGATTGGTAAGTTTCTTCCTGACTATTAGAAGTTACTTTATCTCCTTTTCTTAAGTCCATAATTGTCTTTTTAACGTCATTTTTTGATAATCCACTGTCTTTCAATAATCCACCGATCTGATCTTTTGAATCCAGTAATGCAAGGAATAATGTTTCGAGCGAAACGTATTCGTCGCCAAATGCTTTCATTTCATTGAATGCATTGTTGAGAATCGTATTCATTTGGTTCGACATGTATAATTGTCCTCCGCTTACTTTTGGATAGGTGGATATGATCTTGTCTACAGCTTTATGTAATATCTGAGCATTAACACCTGCTTTTTCAAGTAAATAGGGGATAGTGCTCTTATCTTCTTCAAAAATTGCTTTCAACAGGTGTCCGGTCTCAATTGTCTGATGACCGTTCTCCTGAGCTAAGAACTGCGCCTTTTGAAGAACTTCCTGTGTTTTAATTGTCAATTTGTTGATGTCCATTTCTAGTTTGTTTTTCTCTTCGTCGTCAAATTATAGTCCATTTGATGAATCCACATGTTTTACTGACAAAAAGACATCTTGACTCAAATAGAAGTGTCAATATGTCTGAAAATAAGAGTATTATACAGTTATTAACAACTAAAATGACAGTTTTCAACAATTAATTGAAACCTGAACACGTTTAATGCGTAATAGAGTGAACAACAACGCAAACAACATGAGAAGGAATTTAATGTTTATCGGTACTTTTTTACTGGCGAATAACTCGCTCGGTACAGAAGTGCGAATAACAAAGGAGCAGTATGTCGACCAGTGGTCTAAAACTGCCGTTCAGGAAATGTTCAGAACCGGTATTCCTGCAAGTATTACGTTAGCTCAAGGTATACTGGAGAGTGCTTCAGGTAATTCTGAGCTTGCAAGAAAGGGTAATAATCATTTTGGTATTAAATGTCACGGATGGACAGGTAAGAAAATGTACAAGGACGATGATGCGAAGAATGAATGTTTTCGTGTGTACGACGATGCCAACCAGTCTTATGTGGATCATAGCGAGTTTTTGAAGAAATATGAGCGCTATGATTTTTTGTTTACATATGAATCTGATGACTACGAAAACTGGGCGAAGGGCCTAAAGAAGGCAGGATATGCAACGGATCCGGCTTACCCTCAAAGGTTAATATCGATCATAGAAGATCTTGATCTTGCAAAATACGATGGAAGTTCAAAGCCTCAAATCCTTAAGCAGCCGTCAATTGTAGCTCAATCTCGAATAAAGACGAATAGTCATGCGGTAACAAAGAATGAGTCTCTTGAATATGTTGTGGTAAAAACGGGAGATACTTTTTATTCTATTGCAAAAGAATTCGGCTTAACCTTGAATCAATTGCACCGTTATAACGATTTTGATTCAGGAAAGGATAAACTCAACGTAGGGGAAGTTGTATACGTTAGAAGGAAAAAAGGACGAGATTACTTTAAAGAGCATACGTACGTTGTAACACAAGATTGTTCTTTGAATCAATTAGCACAGATCACTGGTGTAAAGGCTTCGGTGATCAGAAAGTTAAATGGATTTGAAACAGAAAATATTGATCTTGAAAAAGGTCAGAAGATCATCCTCCGCTAATGTGGTTTTACCATAGTGAGGTTTTTAGTTTGTTGTTGTTTGTTGAGAGGCTCCTTTTAGGGGCCTTTCTTGTATTCTTAATTATGGGCTCTATAATTGTGAGAATCCTTTTAAATGGATCTTCTTAATTACTGTTTTTAATGGTCTTTTTATAATGTATCGATGTTAGGATTCCTAGATTAAAGTTTCAATTTGAGACTTATTCTTAAATTCTTATTTGTAATTTGGTTCAAAAGCGACAAGATGAAACCATCAACAGAGTTATTTAAATTGATCAAATCACTGACGAAATCAGAAAAGCGATTTTTCAAATTAAGCTCATCGCTTCAATCAGGAGAAAAAAATTACCTCAAGCTTTTCGATTATATAGATAGCAGCAATGAATATGACGAAGCCTTATTAAAGGAAGAATTCAAGGATGAAACTTTTATAAAGCATCTTCCTTCCGAAAAGAATCACTTGTACAAGTTGATCCTTAAAAGCCTTAGGTCTTATCATTCTGAGCAAAATCTGAACAGCATTCTCAAGCAGGAGATCAAGAACATAGAGATCCTGTACAGTAAAGCACTCTACAAGGAATGTGAAAAGTTTGTGGTTCGGGCCAAACAACTTGCTGCGAAATACGAAAAGTTCTATTACTGGTATGAGCTGATCAATTGGGAAAAGAAACTATTGGATTCTGCATATGAGTCCGGGGAATTTGATGCCGATCTCGATAAGCTAGTAGAGGAGGAGGAGTATGTGATCGCACGACTTCGGAATCTGGCGGAATATACCATGATCTATTCTAAGATCAACTTGATATTTAGATCGGGTGGGTTCACAAGAAATGAAAAGGAGAAAAAGAAAGTAGAGGAAATTGCAGATTATCATTTGATAAAAGGAAAGAACACCGCTCTTTCCACTAAGGCAGCATCTATTTGTTATTACATCAAAGGACTATGTGCTGCGACCAGCAGGAACTATGAGGACAGTCTAACCTTCTTCCATAAAACAAAGGATATACTGGATAAAAATCCGGATATTAAAGCCGATGTTGGTCAACGTTATTTAAATACCATGATTCACCTGCTTCGCTGTTATATTGATACAGGAAGTTATGATGAGGCTGCCAGACTTATCAAGGAGATCAGAGGGTTAGAGGGTAAAAAAGGTTTTAACTCTTTGGATATTTCTGTGCGCATTTTCGCAAATTCCTATAATCAGGAACTTACACTACTGCATAAACACGGTGATTTCGATGCGTCGGTGAAGCTCATCCCGTCTATTGAGGAAAAACAAGCCTTTTTTGATGAGAAGATCAGTAAGGAAATGGAGCTTTTATTGACTTACAACAAAGCCTACAGCTATTTTGGTGTTGGTGATTTTAAAACGGCTTTACAGTATTTGAACATTGTTCTTAATGACAATGAGCAGAACCTTCGTCAGGATGTATACAGTTTTTCAAGACTCTTCAACCTTATTTTGCATTACGAACTGGAGAATTTCGATTTTCTGGAATATGTCGTAAAATCGACCAATCGTTATTTTGCAAAGCAAGAGCGAGATTATCTGATCGAACATACTTGTCTGAAGTATATCAAGAAATTGGCGAAGGCTGCGAATGCATTGGATAAGATCGATCTGTTTGAAAAGATGAAACAGGAGGTAAGTGAACTACTCAAAGATCATAACGAGCGTGTAGTTTTGGAATATTTCGATGTAGAAGCATGGATCGATAGTAAGCTGAACAAAATCTCCTTCGAAAATGCGGTTAAAGAGTTGTCTGCAACTCGCGTAGCGCTGTCCTAACCTTTTTAACGTATTGTACCTCAATATTGCTATTTTTGCCACTCGAAATAGAAACGAGATGGCACAGAAGTATACAACAAGAGAGGAAGATTATTCAAAGTGGTACAATGAGCTGGTTGGAAGAGCTGACCTGGCTGAGCATTCTGATGTAAAGGGATGTATGGTCATTAAGCCTTATGGTTTTGCTATCTGGGAAAAGATGAAAGATGTTCTTGACCAGAAATTCAAAGAGACCGGTCACTCGAACGCTTATTTCCCAATATTTATTCCAAAGCGTCTGTTTGAAGCAGAAGAAAAGAATGCAGAGGGATTTGCTAAGGAATGCGCTGTTGTGACCCATTATCGTTTAAAAACTGATCCTGATAACAAAGGGAAGCTAATGGTAGACCCTGAGGCTAAGCTGGAGGAAGAATTGATCGTGCGTCCAACAAGTGAAGCGATCATTTGGAATACCTACAAGAAATGGATACAATCATATCGGGATCTACCGATCCTGATAAATCAATGGGCAAACGTCGTTCGATGGGAAATGCGTACTCGCATATTTTTACGCACAGCTGAATTTCTATGGCAAGAAGGACACACGGCACATGCTACCAGAGAAGAGGCGATAGAGGAAACTGAAAAAATGTGTGATGTTTACGCCGAATTTGCAGAGAACTACATGGCAATGCCTGTTATCAAAGGACTGAAAACCGAAAGTGAGCGATTCGCCGGAGCAGATGAAACCTATTGTATCGAGGCTATGATGCAGGATGGGAAGGCGCTACAAGCGGGGACATCTCATTTTCTTGGACAGAATTTTGCGAAAGCTTTCGATGTTAAGTTTTCTTCGAAAGAGGGAAGTCTCGACTATGTATGGGCGACTTCTTGGGGAGTATCAACTCGCTTGATGGGAGCACTTATCATGACACACTCCGATGATGAAGGTCTTGTATTACCTCCAAAGTTAGCGCCAATCCAAGTGGTAGCTGTTCCGATATATCGTTCAGAAGAGGAGCTTAGTGCAATTTCAGAGAAGTTTGATTTCGTTCGCAAAGAACTTGCTGCGAGAGGTATATCGTTCAAATTTGACGATGACGACAATCGTCGTCCGGGATGGAAATTTGCCGAGTATGAGGCGAAGGGAGTTCCTGTTCGCCTGGCAATGGGAGCCCGTGATCTTGAGAATGGAAAAATTGAAGTTGTTCGTCGCGACACGAAAGAAAAGGTACAGATCGATTTCGATCAGGTAATTGAACACATTGTGTTCTTAATGGATGATATTCAGAACAGTTTGTTGGAGCGTGCAAAGATCTTTAGAACTGAAAACATGCATAAGGTAGATTCCTATGAAGAGTTTAAAACGCGCTTAGAAGCAGAGGGAGGATTTTTCTTAGCGCATTGGGACGGAACGGCAGAAACTGAAGAAAAGATCAAAGAAGAAACAAAGGCAACGATACGCTGTATTCCTTTAGATCAGGAGCCGGAAGAAGGAGTTTGTATGTACTCAGGAAAGCCTTCAAAGGGAAGAGTGATCTTTGCTAAAGCTTATTAATATGGAAGAAAATAGACAAGCGATCATAGAGTTGCTAAAGAACAAAGCTGCGGTTAAGCAGGATATTGCTGATTATTCAGAATCGGTAATGGCACTTTTCAAAAAGGCTGCAGCGCATGAATTAGAGGTTTTGCACGAAAAGATTGGAGATCCTCGGGTGCGTCTGAGAATGGATGAAAAAGGTGTTCATGAGTTTATTCTATATGTCGGAAGTGATGTACTCGTGTTTCAATTGCATCGAAATATTTTCAGGTTGCCGGATGAAAATCCAATGTGGAAGACGACATACCTGGAACAGGATGAAATGAATGGTTATTTCGGGATAATTAATATTTATAACTTCTTGGCTGAGTCGTTTGAGCAAAATCGCTTCAATGATCCCGGTTACTTAATTGGTAGGGTGTTTATGAATCGAAATTCCCACTTTATGGTGGAAGGTAGAGGTCAATTAGGGTTTTTATTTAGAGACCTGGAAAACAGTGAGTTAAAAGAAGAGGATGTACGTCATATAATACAGACTGCGATCATCTTTGCAATTGAATTTGATCTGCTCACACCACCTTATGACCTTGTGCAAGAAGTAAGTGTGATGGAGATCCAGGCAATTAGCTCGGAATTGCAGACTGCTACTGGGAAGAGAATGGGATTCAAGTTTTCCGCTGAGGGAAGCGATTTTCATTAAAAAAAAGTAGGTGACAGTTTGCGAATAAATAAAAACGATATATATTTGCACTCCCAATTCGGGGAATTTTGAAATAACGGCCCATTCGTCTAGTGGTTAGGACGCAAGGTTTTCATCCTTGAAACAGGAGTTCGATTCTCCTATGGGCTGCCAATTTGATCGAAAGATCGTTTGGCCCATTCGTCTAGTGGTTAGGACGCAAGGTTTTCATCCTTGAAACAGGAGTTCGATTCTCCTATGGGCTGCTTTTAAAAACTTAAACAAAAAAGAAGATGGCAAACCACAAGTCTGCATTAAAAAGAGTTAGAGCGAATAACGTAAAGCGTCTTAGAAATAAGTATCAGCATAAAACAACACGTAATGCTATCCGCAACCTACGTTCAATGTCTGACAAGAAAGAAGCTGAAAAGCAACTTCCTTTGATTTTCTCAATGATCGATAAAATCGCTAAGAACAATATTATACACAAGAATAAGGCAGCAAACCTTAAGTCTGGATTACAGGTGTTTGTTAACAAAATGTAATCGGAAGTATAGATACTTTTTTTGAAAGGGGGCAGAGCCCCCTTTTTTTATACATTTATCTCATGAAGTGGCTTCTTCTTTTCTCGAGTATCACTCTCTTTACCGGTTTTTCAATTGGTCAAGGTTGGTATGAAAAAGACACGATGCGCTATCAAGACAGAACGGGTGGTTCTCTTGATTCTATGGATGTTTCTGGAGCTATCATTCCTTCAACAGTGGATGGGATTTATTTTTCAATAGATCCGATTTCTTTATCCGGAGCACAGTTTATTGAAGATATCACTACTGCGAAATTCTTTAGGAGCTTCGATCCATACAGGATGAAGTTTTCGGCACTTCCAAGAATAGGCTTCTCCTATTCTTTGGGATCCCAAGGGACACAATTGCTCAATACAAATTATACTCAGGTTTTCAATAAGCATCTGATGATCGATCTGAATTACGAGCGTCTCGCTTCGAACGGATATCTTAGAAATTCCGGATTTGAATATCACAAGATCCAATTTGGTTTTTCAGGAGAATGGAAGCGTTATGCATTTGATCTTCGGGCAAATTATCTTCTTGATAAAAGAAACTTTTCCGGTGGACTTGTCACAGATACTTTGGTTGATGAGTTTGTGCTTGATATTTTACCGGTCAATAAACAAGCTTGCAATAGCAGATATAGCAGAGGTGCTGTTGATTTTTCCCAATATTTGAATATTGGCGACTCAGTTTCAAAATATGGCATAACAACATCACACGGTTTGGATGTTTCGAATAGAAAGTTCTATGAAGAGGATACGCTTTACGGAATTTACAACAGTTATATAGACAGCTTCAGTACATATGACCAATTCAATTTCCCAACAGTTACAAATGCTGCTGGATTATTTTTCATGAACAGCAAGCTTTATGCTGACGTGAAATACGGAGTTTCATATTGGGAATTTCAAAATGGACCTCTTCAGACAGATACACTAGAAAACAATATCACTTCAACTATTCAATACCAGAGCAGGAGAGTGAACATTAGTTCAGAATTCTATTATAATGTTTCAGGTAATTATAATGGGTTGAGTGAAGCGCTCAATTTTTCATATCGATTTGGGAAGCAGCAATTCTTAATCGCTAAAGCATCCTTTCAGGATCTCCCACCGATGCAATATCAGCGATTTTACAGATCAAACAACTTTAACTATACAATAGATAATGTTGAGAGACAAAGTATTTCCAGATTGACATTGGGCTATGAAAACAGGAGTTTATTGGATTCATTGCTGACAATCGGATTTACTTACCAATATCTAGAGGTAAACAACCCATATATCTGGGATGATTCAATATGGACACAACAGATAGTATCGAATATTTCTGTTTCTACCGTACAATTAAATGTTGGACTAAGATGGAAGTATTTTCATTTTAATCAAATGATACGTTATACAAGCGACAACGACAGTTACTTACCAGATTTTATATATACAGGCAGATTGTACATGAAAAAACCTGTACTCAAGTCTGGCAAAATGAAGCTATTGTATGGAGCAGAATTTCTTTATGTCAGCAGCTTTAAACAACGACGTTTTATTCCAGCGATGGAAGTATTTGAATGGAAAACCAACACAATGCTTCCTGCTTACACCACGGCAGCCGTATATGGAGGATTTGAAATAGATGAATTCAGATTCTATGCCAGACTGGAACAACTCGGTTACTGGTGGAATGATCAAAAAAGAGCCGATGTCGAAAATTACACATTGCCAGGTGTGCGTTTGAGGGTAGGCATCGTTTGGGATTTCTTTAATTAAAAAAGAGAGCGACATCAAAATATCGCTCTCTTACCTAACCTACCTTTTACAACTAAACCTGTGCTAAAATTATCGCCTTTGTTATTTTTCAACAAGCATTAATTAAGTGAATTACCATTTCATAGGTTTCAATGAATGTTTAAAGGGTTTAATTCTTTTTTTATGAATTGCAAACCCTCTCAAAAGCATTGTTATCTTTGAATAAAAAATCAAATATGGGTTTACTTGACGGAAAAGTTGTTCTTATTACAGGTGCTTCAAGAGGAATCGGAAAAGCGATTGCTGAGGAGTGCGTGGCTCAAGGAGCAAAGGTAGCTTTCACTTATCTTTCTTCAGAAGAAAAGGCTAAGGCATTGGAAAATGAACTTTCAGCAAACGGAGGTGTTGCGAAAGGGTTTAAGTCTGACGCCGCTAAATTTGATGAAGCTCAAGCACTTGTAGATCAGGTGGTAGAGGTTTTTGGAACAGTTGATGTATTGGTAAACAATGCAGGTATCACACGTGATACACTCTTGATGAGAATGACCGAAGAACAATGGGACGAGGTGATCAA
>SBGS01000063.1 GCA_006226555.1 Bacteroidota bacterium | reverse complement strand
AGCAGGTTCGTAGTACTCAACAATGATCTCATCTCCATGGACAAGCTCTGTTCCGAGCTCCCCATCGGGACGGTTGTTTCTTGACGTGTAGGCTCCAACACGATTCGTATTGTTTACATCGAAAAGGTATAGTCTTGAGCCCTCAGGCAGATAAACGTTTTCAAGCAAAAGATTGATCGTCATGGCTCCCTCACACTTGATGCGTGTGCGCCACAAACGATTTCCGTTCGGAAGGTCTGTCCATACACCGTTTGACTGAAGATCAATATTGGTGGCGTATTTGTATCCAAACCTCCAAGGCATATCCTTGATGTTATCGTTGATCTGATCTTCCGCTTGAATAGCCTGCATGTCAAATCCGGGCATCTCTGCCAGCGGGATCTGCTTATAATCTGCAAAGTTTCTTTTCCATGAGATCGGTCCGCCCAGATCAGTGGTCTGAGCATACAGGAATACAAAGGAGAATATACCTGCTAAGGAGAGTAATGTTTTTTTCATTTCTAGTTTGTTTTAACACGTTTTATACTGCATCCACGAGGTGGAGTATCATTTATTTTGATCTTGGAGTCATTGCTGATCGATTGAATGACGTCCTTGAGATAATACTGTTCTGAAGTTCGCTGATTGTCGTAACTGTTATCGATCGAACCTTTGTAGATCAACTTGTCCTGATCATTAAAGACATACACATGTGGTGTCGTTTTTGCTCCAAAAGCATCAGCCAGCTCTGAATTTTTATCCAATAAATAAGGCATGCTATAATTGTGATCTGACGCGTGCTTCTTCATCGCCTCCATGGAATCTTCATGGTCTCTTTTTGCTTCGTTCGAGTTGATCAACACGAATCCAATTTTTGCTTCAGAAGCTGATCTGTATAGATCATTATATTGAATTTCCCACCCCGGAAAATCCTTGTTTCCAACCACAAATGGACAAGTATTACACGAAAAAATCACGATCAACCCATTTTCTTGTTTTAGATCACCAAGTGAAAGTTGCTTGCCATCAGTAGCTTCCATTTTATGATCCATCAGCGGCATGCGTTTTTTCAAACCAAGATCCCGTTCACTATAAAACGAAACAAGGATGCCTAACGTTGGAAACAAAAGCATAAGAAATAGAAAGCGCTTCAGATTTCTCGAATTCCATTTCCGGAGAGTTGTTATTTTTAGCATGATCATTGATACTTGGAAGTGCAAATTACTAAAAATATGAAACGAATTATTACCGCCTTACAACTCATAATGGTATTTTTCTACCAGTCTGTTAACGCTCAAACCTTTGAGATCCCATCGGTTGATAAGAATGTATTTTACGACATTATCGAATGGAAAGGTATGGGTTCATTATTGATGTCCAGAGATCCGTTGGGAAATACAAAACAGATCACACTAACACTTGTGACGGATACAAAAACGAGTGTTTGGGACCAAAAGTTCAATCCAAAGAGTGAAGAATTTTACTACATAGCAAGTGAGAATGCGCGGTACGTTTATTTCCTGGATAATTTAAATCTGGAAGATGGTAAAGTATACTTTAGTCAGTTAAATTCTGCGGGAAACATTAAATCAACAAGTGTTGCTGTCGGGGCTGCAGTGAAGAAGATCAAAAATATAGACTACAATGATCTGGAGCTGATCAATGTTGTTGTAACGGACAAGGCACTGGTGCATCATTTCAGATATGAGGATAAATCCACGAAGTCAGTAGTGGAATTTGCCACATTCATCACGCACCATAACTTCTTGTGTTATGCGGTGGAGCTTGCAACCATTCCTAAGGCCAATTTCAAGGATGAAAATATCGGATCATGGGATTATATTGGATTTACAGGAGATGAGATTTTCTTTGCCGCGAGAGATGTAATTGGCAAGAAGAAAGGATGGTCCGTTAAATCATTCTCTTCGAAGGGAAAAGAAATGAGTAATATGTTTATTGATGCTCCGGATCACGAGCTGATCTCAGTGGAGAATATCGGGTTTGGAACCACAGGTAAGCATTATCTCAAGACCGATAAAATGAACGATAGAGGTTTGTTGGCGCAGATCAATGGATCGATCTATTTGCTTGGTGGGAAGAGAGGAACCGGAAGTGCAACTTTGGAGCTATTCAAATATGAGGCGGGAGAATGGAAGCTGCTGAATCAAATGCAGCTGAATTACTTTATCGAAAACAAGGCGCTAAAACTGGGGATATATCCAATGAATGAGGGAATTGGGTATCATTTGGACCACAATGGATACAATAAGGTCAGTATGATCAGTTTTGATAAGAAGACCGAGGTGGCGCATAATTCCTACACCGAGAAGACAGTTTATAATCCGAGTGCAGTTTTCAACCTGAAAGAGAAGAGCGAATTTACCGTATCTTTGCCGACTGAAATTCAATATTTCAATACTGAGCAGTTGGGCAAAGAAGGGGCGGTAACATTCGAATTTGTAAGCAGATGATCATAGGGATATGTGGCGGGAGTGGGTCTGGAAAAACCACACTATTGAACAGGTTGAGTGAAGAATACAAACACTTACAACCAAGTGTTTTTTCAATGGACAATTATTACTTGCCAATCGAAAAACAGACCATAGATGAAAATGGTTATTATAATTTCGATCTTCCGACAGCATTGGATGAAAAGCGTTTGACGGATGATCTGAACCGATTGGTGAACGGAGAACCAATAACGGTAAAAGAATATCATTTTAATGCTCCTCCCGGCAAAAACATTTTGGTTACGATTGAACCTTCGCCTTTACTGATCGTTGAGGGCTTGTTCCTCTTTCATTATGAAGGCGTACGCAATCTTTTGGATTTTTCGATTTTCGTTGAAGTTGATCCGGATGTGCAATTGGACAGACGCTTGTATCGCGACCAGGAAAGTAGAGGATATTCAAGAGAAGATATTCTATATCAGTGGAATTACCACGTATTGCCGTGCTACGAAAAGTATTTACTACCTTACCGTTCAACGGCTGATTTTATCTTTAGGAACGATGCAAGGGCAGATGATGATTATAAAGCATTGATACAGGAGATAACGCTTCAGCTGGAGAACCTGAAGCACAATGTTTAAACAACTGAGAAAATACGGTGGATTAGTAGCTGCGATCTCATCAACGCTTCTTTTGTTGCTCTACTTCAACTGGAGCCATTTTCCGGATTTTGAATCAGAATTAAAATCGTTTGAACAGAGCTTTCAACTCCAGGAGAAAATGCTCGATTTCGAGCTCGACCGAGCTGCGGAGATCTGTCTGAATGGAGATGTAAACTCTCTTTGGGAAGACAAAAATCAGAATCCCCAAATCGCAATACATGCCTACAGAAGGGATTCGTTAAAGTATTGGAACACAAATGAAATGCCCATACTTAGGTATGCGGACATCCACTTTCCTTCGGAAGGGATCAATCATTTACAAAATGGATGGTACTATACCAAGATCCGTAAACTGGATAAGAATCTCATAGCAGCCTCATTTCTTATCAAATCTGAATATTCATACGAAAATGAGGATCTCGTTAATGATTTTGCATCTCCGTTCAATTGGAAGATTGGCGTGAACATCGGGATCGATCCGGAGGAGGGAAGGCATATCAAGGATGGATCCGGGACTTATCGTTTCTCAATTTTATCCAGCGGAGAACCGATTCTAACAGCCAAAGATTCCCTGGTCAATTTGTTGTTGATGTTGCTGACCATATTCCTATGGATATCGCAGCTTAGCAAGTTCAGATCACAGTCGATTCATTTAAAGTGGATCATACCGCTCGTTGTGATCGGGTTAAGAACGGTTTCGATCTATTATGGATGGACCTCATATTTCGCTGATGACTACAGTTTCAGTCCTGCGCTTTATGGAGGGAATTGGTTTGTCTCTAACATCGCTGATTATCTGATCAATTTGATGATCATCGGCTATGTACTTTTCTGGTTTTATGAGATAGTGGGAGATTTCAGAAAGAGAGGCAGAAATATTTCTTATTATCTGATTTTACTGGCCGCAGCTTTACCCATCTGGATCTTGATCGATTTCACGATCAATGATCTGATCAAGAACTCTCAGATTCCCATTGCGCTGAACGAGGTGTTTACGCTCAACATGTATTCCTTTCTGGTATTGTTAGGTTGGGGAGCGAATCTGCTTTTCTACTTTCTGTTCCTTAAGGAAATCATTAGTCAGCTACTGGAGGATATGCGTAACCCAACGCGAAGTGTCTTCTTTATTTTTGTTTATGGTTTCAGCTTTTTCATCTGGTATTATGTTTTCACAAGTGCCTCTGTAATTGAGAGTCTGTTTCCGCTGATCGTGATGCTATCCGTATTCTTGATTGGAGTTAGGAAATCCGATCGAAACCCTTTGGGAGCAGGATTGTTTCAATTATTTGTGTTTACACTCGCTTTGTCCTTTATACTCAATGCCAGAAATGAGCAGCGGGAGCACGAAGACCGTAAACTGTACGCAGATCAGCTGGCACTGGACAAAGATGTGGAGGCGGAATGGGAATATGCTAAACTGAGCGCAAGACTTGAGGAGGATAAATTACTGACTAAGGTTGCGAGAGGAGAAACACAATTAAGCAGGTCTGACTTTCAGGAGATCATGGAACGGCGATTCTTCAATGGTTTTTGGGAGCGCTATGACATTGAATTTGATCTTTTCGGAACGAATGGTAAATCTATTTTCAATAGCGAACAGGATCTCTCCCACTTGAACGAATTGATCCGGAGGGCCGGAGATATTAGCACCCTGGATACAGGAATCATTTATTTAAAGAATTACAGTAGCAGCTATAATTATTTGATAAGAAAGGAGCTGATGGAAAGTGATTCTCTTAGGGCATATTTCGTTGCTACCCTTAGAACGAAGAAGATCCCGGAGGAAATCGGATTCCCACGTTTGTTGATCTCTAAGGATGCGAACGTACTTAAACCCTTGGAAAATTATTCGATTGCCAAGTATAACGAAGGAAAATTGGTTTCTCAACACGGTGAGTTCGGATTTCCGACACGTATTGCTGTTTTTGGGGAGTTTCATCGAAACAGAACTTTTTTCAATTCTTCCGGTTATGAGCATTATTATCTTCAAAGAAGCGGAGGAGATGAGGTGCTGTTGTCAAGGAAGGACACCAATTTATATGATCAGCTTACCGCATTTTCTTATTTGTTTTCGCTCTATGGTTTAATTCTCTTGCCATTTCTTTTCAGAAACAGGAGAAGCAAATTCAAAGAGACAATGACCTTAGCGATGAGGATCCAGCTAATGTTGATCTTTATTGTCTTTATTGCACTTCTGGGCTTTGGTTTTGGTTCAGGCTTCTTTATTCGATCACAATACGACGATTACACCAAGCAAGTGATCAGTGAGAAGCTCAGCTCAGTGGATGTGGAGGTCAGATCGAAGGTTGGCGACTATGATTACCTGTCTACAGGGGAAAACAGGGAATACTTGCAACAGCTTTTGCAAAAATTTGCCATCACCTTCAACACGGACATAAATATGTACGATGAGGATGGATATTTACTGGCTACGTCTAAACCGAAATTGTTCAATATGGGGATCGCTTCCGAGCAGATCAACCCTGAGGCCTACATGCATCTCACACTGCTCGCCAAAAGTAAATACGTACATGAAGAGAACATCGGAGAGTTAAATTATGCCTCGGCATACAGGCCGTTTTATAATCAAGGTGGAACGAGACTCGCATTTATAAATTTGCAGCATTTTGGTAAACAGAGCGAGCTGGAATCTCAGATCCAAGGACTGTTGGTGGCCATCATCAATATCTTTATTTTATTACTCGCTTTAACCGTATTGCTGGCATTAATGGTATCTAACTGGTTGACTATTCCGCTTAGACGACTGCAGGAAAGCCTGATCAATATCCGTTTCGGGAAGCACAATGATCCGATTCCTTATGCCGGGGATGATGAAATCGGTAGTCTGGTAAAAGCCTATAATCAGAAGTTGGAGGAGCTGGCGTTTACAGCTGATCAGCTTGCGCGCAGTGAACGAGAATCTGCTTGGCGTGAAATGGCGAAACAGGTTGCGCACGAGATCAAGAATCCTCTGACTCCCATGAAACTGAGTGTGCAACAGTTGTTGAGAACGTACGATCCAAATGATCCGAACAGTAAATCCAAGCTGGAGCGTGTGGCAAATTCGATCGTAGAGCAGATCGACGCGTTGACGAACATCGCAAATGAGTTTTCTTCATTTGCAAAGCTACCTCAGCTCAAAGAAAGTGAGGTCGACCTGATTGAACTAACCAAAACGGTGCTCGCCCTGTTTGAGGGTGAATATAACTGCACGTTTGAATTTGATGTTCATGGTGAAGGTGCCTTGATCTCAGGTGACAAGGATCAAATGATGCGGGTACTGAATAATCTGATAAAAAATGCGATTCAGGCCATACCGTCAGATAAAGAGGGGATCATCAAAGTTCAAATTGAAGTATCAGACAAATCAGTAGTGTTGAAAGTTACGGATAACGGCATTGGAATTTCCCGCGAAGAGAGAAAGAACTTATTTGTACCGTATTTCACAACAAAGAGTACCGGTACAGGACTCGGATTGGCAATGGTAAAGCAGATCATTGAGAACCACAAGGGAACCATCCACGTGGAATCAGAAAAAGGATCCGGAGCCAGCTTCATTATTGAAATCCCGAAGATCAAGGCATAAAAAAACCCCCCGGTATAACCAGAGGGCCTTCATCGAACCTTATATGTACTTCCCGGATTATGTAAGGAGGAAGTACGTGATGAACAAGACATCCACTATTACACTGACAATTCCCGCACCTAGAATATACTTCATGGGGGCAACTGCTAACAAAAGGCTGAGGGTCAACATCGTTGGTATAACGATCATGATAAGTGCAAGTACATTTTCAATTGCACCTAACCCTACAGCCATCCCGCCCATTACACCTACGATCAATAACGTAGCTGAAATAAGGCCAAATCGATGGAATTCCGTGTTAACTCCAAATATTTTTTCACCGTCTGTGGTCATTTCTTTCTGTGACATAATCCTTAATTTTTAGTTCCTTGGGTCAAAGTTGCTGCCTTTTCAGTTTTTAAAACATGACGCTTTCCGTTAAATAACATGATTTATATCAATTTTTTTTATGACCACCTGTTTTAACTGGCCTTAGAGGTGAGGAAGACAAGTGCAGGATTCAATTTAAATCCTAAATTTGCACAGGTACTATTATGAGTAACACACCAAAAATAGCAGTAATCGGAGGGGGGTCATGGGCGACGGCGTTGGTGAAGATCCTATGCAATAACCTGCCGATGGTGCATTGGTACATGCGTAATGAAGCTGCTGTTGAACACATAAAGAAGTACAGACACAATCCGAACTACCTGCAGTCTGTTGAGTTCGATCTGGGTAAGATTGATGTTTCTACTGATCTCAATACGATTGTGAAGCACGCAGAGATCATCATTGTGGCCACACCGTCAGCCTTTTTAAATGACCTGTTGACGACCTTACCGGAGAACGCCTTATCTGATAAGATCATTTTTTCAGCTGTAAAAGGGATCATCCCGGAATACAATGCTATTCCGGCGCGCTATTTCCACAAAACTTTCGGAACGCCTTATGATAATATTGGGATCATTTGTGGTCCTTGTCATGCGGAGGAGGTAGCACTTGAACGCCTTTCTTATCTAACGATCGCTTGTCAGGATGAGGACATCTCAGAGCAAATGGCGAGTCTGTTGAGCTGCCGCTACATAAAAACGACAGTTTCAGATGATCTTTTCGGAACGGAATTATCAGCGGTTCTGAAGAACGTATATTCAATCGCTTCAGGAATCTGTGCAGGTTTGGGTTATGGGGATAATTTTCAATCCGTGCTCATTTCAAATGCCATTCAGGAGATCGAAAACTTTATCGATGAAGTGAGCCCGATTCACCGTGATGTGAAATCTTCAGCTTACTTAGGTGACCTCTTGGTAACGGCATACTCTAAATTTTCGCGTAATAGAACGTTTGGTTTTATGATCGGTAAAGGTTATTCCGTAAAAACGGCACAACTGGAGATGGACATGATCGCAGAGGGATACTATGCTACGAAGAGTGTCTATGAGATCAATAAGAAGTTTGAGGTCGAGATGCCGATTGTTGAGGCAGTGTACAACATCTTGTATGAGAAGATCTCTCCGGTAGTAGAGATGAAGATCCTGACAGAAAAACTCAGTTAATTTAACAAAACGTTTATTATTTAACTTTGCTGCGCTGTTTGCGGAGTGAAATGTATTTTTGACCAAATTTTCGAACGTGAAGGTATTTAAATTCGGAGGAGCATCTGTGAAAGATGCGGGGGCAGTTAAAAATGTGGCAAAGATCATCGGGATGTTCCCGGATCAGCAAGCGGTGGTAATTTCTGCTATGGGCAAGACAACCAACGCATTGGAAGAGGTGGTACAAGCTCTTTGGAACAGAGATGAAATGCGCTTCACGCAGAAGGTAGATGAGATCAGAAGCTTTCACCTGCAGATCATGAATGAGCTGTTTGCTGACAAGGATAATGCGGCTTATGCTGATTTCGAAAATGAAATTACCCAGCTAAGATCCAAGTATAACGAACGCATTCCGGACAATTACGATTTCGAGTATGATCAGATCGTATCTAAAGGAGAGGTGATCTCAACAAAGATCGTTGCACATTATTTAACCTCCATAGGTGAAAGTGCAGCGTGGACGGATGCGCGCGAATTGATTCGAACGGACAACAATTATCGCAATGCAGACATCAACTGGCAACGAACGGAAGAGTTGTTTGCCGCTCGTTTCACGCCATTATTCTCCACTTCAAGGGTTTTGATCATCCAAGGATTTATCGGTCACACGGCGGAAGGTTTTACCACAACACTCGGACGTGAAGGATCTGATTTTACCGCTGCCATCGTTGCTTATTGCACAAATGCAGAAAGTGTTACGATCTGGAAAGATGTACCGGGGATGTTAAATGCTGACCCGAAATGGTTTGACAATACGATCAAACTGGATAAGATCTCTTTCAAAGAAGCGATCGAATTGTCTTATTATGGAGCGTCGGTGATTCACCCTAAGACGGTAAAACCTCTTCAGAACAAGCAGATTCCATTATACGTGAATTCCTTCCTCGATCCGGAGAAAACGGGAACCGTGATTCAGGCTGATCAGGATCAGGATCATTTGATACCTTCCTTCATTTTTAAAATGAACCAGGTGTTGGTGTCGATCACACCAAAGGACTTCTCCTTTATCGTCGAAAAGAACCTGAGCGATATCTTTGAGCGCTTGTCATCCATAAAAGCGAAGATCAACCTGATGCAGAATTCTGCATTGAACTTTTCTGTGCTGTTGGATGAAGAAAAGACGGACATTGATGATCTTTTGAAAAAGTTTGAAGACCATTACCTGGTGAAGTATAATACCGGTTTGGAGCTGATCACGATTCGCCATTACGACCAGCCAACCATTGACCGCGTTACTACAGACAAGGAAGTTCTCCTCGAGCAAAAAACGCGGGATACGGCGCGCATAATCGTAAAGGACCTCAGTAAAAAATAATGTAGAATACCATAAAAAGGGGAGTGCTCTTTGCAGGGCAAGCTCTATATTTGTATTCATTCTAAATAAGTGGATTGAAACTGTCTAAAGTCGACATGGGAAAGGTTGTTCGGGTAAACGAATTGCCGGGCAGCAAATTGAGGGTGAAATTCCTCGAGATGGGTGTGGTGGAAGGCCGTGAAATGCGCCTGCTCTTTAAAGCGCCCTTCGGTGATCCCATTGCAGTTGACATAAATGGATGCGTCTTGGCGTTACGCTTGGACGAGGCAGAGCTGATCGACGTGATACAGTTAAATTAAGGACATGAGGTACGCACTGCTTGGAAATCCGAATACCGGCAAGAGCTCTGTCTTTAATATGCTCACAGGCTTGCGGCAACATGTGGGTAATTTCCCCGGAGTAACGGTTGATAAGAAAAAAGGTAAGATCTCCATTGTGGGTGAACCTGCAGAGCTTGTGGATTTTCCGGGAACCTACAGTATTTATCCCAGAACAGAAGACGAACGAGTGGTGTACGATCACCTGATCGGAACCGAAGAACGTCCCGATGCGGTGATTGTGGTGGTGGATGCAGCCAATCTGGAGCGTAATCTATTGCTCTTTTCACAAGTATATGATCTTGGATTACCTACCTTGATGGTACTGAATATGATCGACATTGCTGAACGATCTCAGCAAAAGGTTGATCTGAATGCAATGGAGGCGCTCTTTCCGGAAGCGCTTATTGTAACATCAAATGCTCGAATAAAGCTTGGTAAGGATCGTATTTATGAAGCGCTGAAGCAACTTCCCGAACGAAAGGAACATAGGTTTTTAAATGATGCAGTCTGCGCGATCGACGATATTGCTTGTCAGGAGACTGAGACAAGAGATCGACTGTCAAAGATCAACAATAAGATCGATGAGCTCTTGGTGAAAAATGAAGCACCAAAAGTGGCTGAAAAAATAGATAAGATCCTGGTTCATCCGATCTGGGGCTATATGATCTTTGGAGCGGTATTGTTACTGATCTTCCAGGCGATCTATTCTTTTGCCGCTTATCCGATGGACTGGATTGACGGAGCTTTTGTGGCGCTTTCAGGCTATTTATCGGAAACACTTCCGGCCGGGATCTTTTCCGACCTCATTGCAGAAGGGATAGTACCGGGAATAGGAGGTGTAGTCGTATTTATACCACAGATCGCATTGCTCTTCTTCTTTATAGGGGTGCTGGAGGAATCGGGATATTTGGCGCGTGTAGTGTTCATTATGGACCGCTTGATGCGTCCTTTAGGATTGAACGGAAAAAGTGTTGTGCCGCTCATGTCAAGTGTTGCCTGTGC
>SBGS01000166.1 GCA_006226555.1 Bacteroidota bacterium | reverse complement strand
AAAACGATCGCACCTGTTCCAATTGTAATATCACTGGCACATCCGACCTGTCCCCACAGCGTAACATTATCTTCCACGTTCACACAACCTGCGAGGCCTACATTGGCAGCAAATAGACATTTTTTTCCAACTACAGTATCGTGTCCAATATGTACCTGATTATCGATCTTTGTACCACTTCCAATCCGTGTATCTGCAGTTACTCCGGCGTCGATCGTACACAATGCTCCAATTTCAACGTTGTCCTCTAATACAACATTACCACAAGTGTACATTCTATCAAATCCCTCCGGTTTTTTCTTATAATAGAAAGCGTAATGACCTAAAACAGTATTTGGTCCAACAATGCAGTTTTTACCAATAATTGTTCGGTCACCAACAATAGCACCGGGATAGATCACACTATCTTCCCCGATCTGAACATCATTACCAATGATGGCGCCGGGATAGATGATCGCCGAAGGAGAAATAACAGCATTCTCACCAATCGTGGAGGATTGAACTTTATAAGGAATAAAATGTCTGGTCAGTTTATTAAAGTCATCAAAAGGTGCGGGCGATATGATCAAGCCCTTTCCTTCCGGACAATCCACCTCTTTATCGATCAATATCGTAGTGGCATTTGAATTCAGCGCCTTATCGTAGTATTTAGGATGATCAACAAATACCAGATCGCCATTTACAACTCTATGTATCTCGTTGATTCCGGTTACAATGTGATCCTCAGCTCCAATAAAAGGTCTATCGATGATCGCAGCTAATTCCTTAATCGTGATAGGACGTGGGAATATCATACAATTTTCTTTTAAAGTTACGCTTATGTATCCTGCCAGATAAGATGATAACTCAAGACTTATCCTCTCATGTTTGTTAATTGCTCTCAAATTGAACCAAAAAGGACTATATGTGTATTACCCTTCAAACGACAACTTATGATAAGGATACTTTTATTTTCGACAGTGCTTTGCGCAGTGACTGCTCAAGCCCAAACCAAATTGATCTCTCATAAACGACACGGAGGAAATGCCAAGAATTTCAAGAATGAATGGTTCCATGATCCATCAAACTTTGGAGCTGCACCTCAGCGTTTTGTGAAAAACTCAAGACTGGACAGCGTTATTCTAATTTCAGATAAAGTAGCCGTAATGGTCACTTCAGAAGTATGTGCCAGAGAAGACTGGGATCGCACCAGATCACATGAAACCGTATGGAAACCGGGGAAAGATACGGTATATAACCACGTGCTATTCAATGGTAAAAACAATGAGGAAGATATTCGAGAGGTGTTAAAGCAAGAATACTATTTCGAAAATGAATCCAAGTCTGTTGTTCTTGTAGGATTTAAAAAAGTTGAACCCGAAAAAGATATATTGCAACAACGGGGGAGCACTATATTTAAGGATCAGGACTCCACTCAGATTTCTGAGTTGCCAAAAGCGAAAAGACAAGGTAGAAAGGGACATTTTCTGAAGTGGATCATGTTTTCCGTTCTCGCAGTTTTCTTCAGAACACCGATGTAATTCGCAGATGAAGAAAATCATTCAAATATGGGGGGTAGTTTTCATGCTTTTTGCCATGATCAGTATCCCCTTTCCATTTCATTTTATCTCGTTCATAACCACGGCACAACGCTACATTCTCTTTCCTCCGGTTGACTTCACAGCTTCAGCCTTAGGGTTAAAGCTCCAATTGACAGATCTTTCTTCCGACTCCGTTGGACTTTACATATTAATCTCGCAGATCCTTATCCTTGCTCTGCTTGCTGCATTTTGGATCAGTAATAACCCCAGGATTTCTAGCTTTTTATCTCATGCTGCTCGATCACTTGCGCCATACTACCTTTCACTAATACTACTCAGGTATGGACTTGATAAGATCTTTATGGTTCAATTCCCGCAACCCGGACCAAATTTGCTACACACTCCGCTTGGTTATCAGGATAAGGATATTTTATTCTGGTCTGTAATGGGATTATCGAAAGGGTACATGATCTTTACCGGAGTAGCAGAGATCATTCCCGGATTACTGCTTTTATTCAGGCGAACCAGAATATTTGGTGCAGTGCTGTCTGTAGGAATTTTCGTTCATATTCTCGCCCTCAATTTAAGCTTCGATATTTCCGTGAAGCTTTACAGTACCTTCCTATTGATCCTATCGATTTATATTGCTTTCCCATTTTTAAAATGGTTGTATCACACCTTTATAGCAGGTGGCCCCATTAACTATACTGCGACGGAATCAATTCAGTTCAAGGGAAAAGCATTTTTAAAGGGTTTGGCTTATACTGTAATAGTCCTTGAGTTGTTCACTCCGTATTTCGCAAATTCTTCCAAAATATCCATTCCGAATCTTGCATTTGAGATCAAGGATCCTCTTCAAAAAACAGATCGTATTGGTAATCTCTACCTGCATGAAGATGGTTTCCTGATCATTCAAAGCAAGGAATATAATTCAATGATATATCCGATACTGTCTTTTTCTTTGGAACAAGAATTTCTGATCATCGAAATATCCAACAGACTAAAAACATTGTCCTTCAAAAAGATCAACGATTATGAATTTGAGATCACCCATCCTGAGATGAATATGTACATATCATGCCATCAGCTGGAAACGGAAAATCTTCCTGCTTTGAAAGATCATTTCCATTGGACTGTGGATGAACTAGTAGTTCAATAACTCGTCAAGAGCAGCCTTTACTTTCGGAGCACTTGTGAGAAGCGTCGCTTCCAGCGTTGAATTCAATGGAATAGCCGGAGTATCGACTGACCCAACGATCTTAACCGGTGCATCCAGGAACTCGAAATTATCGCGCTGAATTCTTCCTGCCAAACCAAGTGTGAAAGACGCTTCGATGGACTCTTCAGTCACGAGCATTACCTTACTATGTTTCTTAGCTAAAGCGTTGATCGCATCGTGATCCAGCGGATTCAATGAACGTAAGTCAAACAGCTCAACTCGATCTTCGATTCCCTTCATTGCTTCCAATGCCCAATACACACCTCTACCATAAGTAATGATCACGCATGTATTTTCGTTCTTCGCAACATCGTCAGATACTGGATTAACGATCCTTCCTTTTCCGATTGGGATCACATAGTCTTCTGCAGGCTCAATTGACATTGCTCCTTCCGTCCCCGGTATCTTTGACCAATACAAGCCCTTATGCTCTAGCAGAACAACAGGATTCGGATCATGATAAGCTGCTTTGATCAATCCTTTCAGATCTGCCCCGGTAGAAGGATAAACCACTTTGATCCCACGTATATTTGTGAGTACGGACTCTACACTGGAAGAATGGTAAGGCCCCCCAGATCCATAAGCTCCGATTGGCACACGGATAACACAGCTAACAGGCCATTTACCGTTTGATAAGTAATAGGATCGGCTAACTTCTGTAAACAATTGATTCAGACCCGGCCAGATATAATCTGCAAACTGAACTTCTACAAAAGGTTTTAATCCAACTGCAGACATCCCCACTGTAGAACCAATGATAAAGGCCTCCTGTATTGGCGTATTGAATACGCGATCATCTCCGAATTGCTGCGCCAAAGTTGCTGCTTCACGAAAAACACCACCTAATCGACCTCCTACATCTTGTCCATAAAGCAAGGCTTCCGGATATTGGGCCATTAACTCACGAACAGCAAAAAGGGCCGAATCAACCATAACCGTTTTCTTCTTTCCTTTTGGTTCTCTTTCCCCTTTCTCCTCCGTGATTGGTGTCGGGGCAAATATGAAGTCCTGAATAGATTCAGGTGCGGGATCCTCAGCATTTATCGCTTGATCGTAGGCTTCATCAACCGCTTTTTTAACTTTCGCTTCTATATTGATGATGTCGGCTTCCTCTATTCCATTGGCACGACATAATTCTTTCATTTTTGGATAGGGATCACGCGTAGCTGCCTCTTCCAGATCATCGCGATACCATTCTTTTCTTACACCCGATGTATGGTGCCCAAGCAAAGGAACCTTTGCATGAACCAAAAATGGACGTCGTTCTTTACGAACGGTATCGATCACCTCTTTCATCGTGTTATAAGAGGTTTCGAAATCACTGCCATCAATCGTTCTTACCTCAAGACCTTTGAACCCTTGTGCATAATGCGTAATATCCTGTGCTCTTGTTTCTTTTGCATTGGCCGAAATATCCCACTCATTGTCTTGAACCAAATAAATGATCGGGAATTGCTTCAATGCCGCCATTTGAAATGCTTCAGACACCTCTCCCTCAGTGCAAGACGCATCGCCTAAAGAACAAACAACCACCGGATTTTCACCATTAAAATCCTCTGCCAAGCCGGTCTTTTCCTTGTATTGAATCCCCATTGCTACACCTGTAGTCGGAATTGCCTGCATACCAGTTGCTGAAGACTGGTGAGGAATCTTCGGCATATCCGGTCGATTCAAAGAAGGATGTGAATAATAGGTTCTACCCCCTGAAAACGGGTCGTCTTTCTTTGCAAAAACCTGCAACATCAATTCATAGGGTGTCATTCCGATCCCTAATAGAATACTATCATCACGATAATATGGAGCTACCCAATCCTGCGGCTTCAACTGCATTCCACATGCTAACTGAATGGCTTCATGACCTCGAGAAGTAGCATGAACGTATTTTGAAGTGATCTCTTTGTTCGCTTCGTACTTTTCAGCTAAAGTTTTAGCCGTGCACATCAGTTCAAATGCCTCAAGCAGTACTTTTTTATCTACCCCTGTTGTCTTCCCCTCTTTCGTTGCAGTTGCTCCCATTTTATCCAATTTGTGAGTGCAAATATAGTTAAAACACCAGTTTTAATCAGTCCAAAACGGACTACTGGTTATTGCGAATAATGTAATTTAACACCTTCGTCATAAGATGTACCCGATCCTTACCTCTCACATTATGCGGATGCATAGGATATGGGAAGAAATCCATTTGAATTCCAAGATCAATGAACTTCTTCACTAAGGCCAGATTGTGTTGCATAACAACCACATCATCAACTGTTCCGTGGATCAACAATAGGTCTCCCTTAAGATTTCCTGCGTGCGTCATGAGTGATGCCTGCTCGTATCCTTTTTCATTTTGTTCAGGACGATCCATATAGCGTTCACCGTACATGATCTCGTAGTATTTCCAGTCTGTTACAGGGCCTCCTGCTACACCAACCTGAAATACATCCGGTGTTCGCAACATCAGTGAAGTGGTCATGAATCCTCCGAATGACCATCCGTGAACAGCGAGTCTTTCTCCGTCAATATAAGGAAGCGATTTTAAATACTCTACACCTGTTAATTGATCTTCGATCTCAACAGTGCCCAGTTGTCGATGAATCTGACTCTCAAATGCAAATCCTCTTTCAGCTGAACCTCTGTTATCCAATGTGAATACCAGATAACCTTGCTCAGCCATCCAATACATCCAAAGACTTGCTCCATCCAACCACGAATCAGTGATCATCTGAGCATGAGGTCCTCCGTATACATATACAAGAACAGGATATTTCTTCGTCGGATCGAAGTTACTTGGTTTGATCAGTCGCGTGTAAAGATCTGAACCGTCCTTACCCTTTAATTTACCTATCTCAGCCTTTCCGATCTTATATCCCGCCAACTTCTCTTCACTCTCCAATAGTTTTTTAACGATCAATCCTTTCTGATTCACCACCCAATCTGCTGATGGAACATCATGTGAAGAAAAATGATCATGGAAATACTTACCATTTGGCGAGATATCAACGCTGTGTGTTCCGTTGGCACGTGTGATGATCCCATTCTTTCCTTTTAGATCAACCCAGTATAGCTGAGTTTCAAGAGGACTTTCTCCGGTTGTGTAATAATAGATCTTACCATTCTTCTCTTCCAGGATACTTTTGACAACGAACTTATGATCTGTCAGCTGACGAATCAATTTTCCTTCGAAGTCATAATAGTATAAGTTGTTGAATCCATTTCGTTCTGAGATCCAGATGAAATTATTGGATGTCGGGGAAGGGAAGAATGCCGGATGCTCAGGCTCAATCCATTTATCATTCGTTTCTTCGAATAATGTACGAACGAACTTACCATTTTCTGCACTGAAAACATTCAACCACATGTGGTCTTGATCTCGGTTAACCTCGGCGACAATAACGTACTTGCCATCAGGTGTCCAAGCAAGGTTTGTCAAATAATTTTCCTCTCCGTTTCGAGCAGCAAACATTACCGTTTCACCTGATGCAATATCATATACACCAACTCTGGCACGTTCAGAAGACTGACCTGCCATTGGATATTTGATCGGCATGAGCTCTCCTGGCGTTTTGGTGATATCCAACAATGGGTAGTCATGAACTTTCGATTCATCCTTCTGGTAGTAGGCCAGCTTCGAACCATTAGGTGACCAGAATAATCCGTCAGTTATTCCGAACTCACTTCTTGCGATCGCTGCACCTGAAACAATGTTCTTGTCGGCATTATCCGTCACAATCAGCTTCCTGCCGTCGGCCGTATGGATGTACACGTTGTTCTCGACAGTGTATGCTATATTCTCTGATCCATTGTGAAACTTAGCATTCGTCCCATCTCCAATGTCATGCAACAATTTTCCTTCCTGCTTCGTGGTGTTGTACACGTAAAATTGAGCGCCATTATTGACCCAAAACTCATTCGCATTCTTCCACTGAAAACCTGAAAACCAATACAACTCGGAATTAAGCTTTGTGTTCAGCTCCTGTATCGTCATGAACTCTTGTGCATCTGTATTTTTAACCGATGCCTTCATCAATTTCTGGTACGCTTGAAGATAGGTATATGAATCACTTTCAGGTATCCAACTGAATGCCGTCAGTGCATCCGGGTAAAAATTACGGTATTGTTGAAGAACAGCGTCTTCTAACGTTAACTCTTTTAATTGTCCAATTGCTCCAAAAACAAAGAACACATAAATAAAAACGATCGACCTTTTCATTCCTTTTTACTTTATAAATCGATTAAAAAATTGCTCTACGGGACGTGCTACCTTATACACTTCTATAACTCTCTTTATCAAGTCTTGCTCCAAAATTATTTCTGGATCAAACTCGGTAAAAAAATACCACTGCTTATTGTACATCAATGGCTCTTGTTCACCTGCGTTCTTGAGTTCTTTCGGAAGCACCTTATTCTTTTCTCCTCTTAATTCACCAAAAACTTTTCTAAAATCCTGATTGGAGATCAACTTCCTGAATTCATTCAGGTTTTTTGCGATCCCTTCCCTGATCGATTGCAGATCATCTTTGTCCACTTCATAAACACCTCCATAAACCCTCACATGTTCAGGTGTCAACTCAATATAGATGCCATCAATGGCTCTTGACTTTTTACCTTCCGGTGATATTACCGCCGATACCTGCAGCTTATAAGGCGATTTATCTTTGGAGAAACGTATGTCTCTATTGATCCGAAAAATACAATCTTTGGGTTCCGTTTCTTTAAACTTTGGATCTATCTTGGAAAACTCTGTGATGAGCTGCTGAACAAAATACTTGAATGGCTCCTTGACGTTTTTCTCGTATCTCGATCGATTCTGATCAAACCAATCTTTATTGTTATTTGGTGCTAACTCAATGAAGAAATTCAAGAAATCCGGAGTAAAGATCTTTTCCATAAAGGTAAATATAACCATAGATCAGTGATAAGACCGCCAAAAGAATTACATTTGAAAAAAAAGAAATCATGAAACAAGTCTCCATTAATGCCATTGAAAGAGCAATTGAGAAAATCGACAATCTGGATGACGATGGATTGGAAAGAGTTGCCGAAACCTACGCAATGGCGCAGGATATTCTTTTGGGCTATGTATTATCCGCTGCAGAAGAATATCAAAACCAGGAACTTGAAGGCTTGTTGGTTTATTACTTCTGCATTATAAACGAAGCATACGCTCAGGAACAAATTCGTTGTGGTAAAGTAAATGAAGATATGATCGAAGAATTCGAAGAACCGTTTTTCGAAGTTTTAGATCAGTATTTTGAAACTGAGGACGAAGACCTGTTGTTCGACTTTACGGAGCAAAGCGAGCTGATCCGCTTCATGATGATGGAGGTTAGTACTCCTGACGAAGATGGTTCAACATTGAACGACGAAACAGCGACGCAATTATTCATCGTTACTGCTGCATTAACAACTTTATTATCAAGAGCCATACAGGAATGAAAACTCCTGAGGAGATCATAGCCATAATGCTTGAAAATGATGCGTTCTCCAAGTGGCTTCATGTCAACATCGATGCTATCGGCAAAGGTTTTTGTAAACTAAGCGCCAAGATCAAACCTGAGATGCTAAATGGATTTGGAATAGCTCACGGAGGAATAACCTATTCACTCTCAGATTCTGCCTTAGCCTTTGCCTCAAACTCATATGGATTCCAGTGTGTTAGTATTGAAACGGCTATTTCACATTTAAGACCGGCCAAAGAAAGTGACATATTATACGTCGATTGTAGTGAAGTTCATCGCGGACGTTCAATAGCTATTTATACCGTAAACATTAAAAATCAGAATGGAGAAGACATTTCCCACTTTAAGGGAACTGTTCACATTTCTGAAAGGGAATGGTAAAAAATACCCTATATTTTTTTCTATAATTATTATGTCTGCATAGATTTTTTGTTAATTTTAATGCGATCTAATCGCTTAAAATGAGTCAAAACACAGACAAGCCATACCTCGTTGATTTCGTACTTCGACACCTGTGGCATAAAACTTCAAGACTATACAATCAAAAGGCCAGTGAATATGGCGTAAGTCTATCTGTTGGGTTTATTTTGCTAAACATCGACAAAGAAGGCACGCCAAGCACACAGCTAGGACCTAAGATGGGCATGGAACCAACCAGTCTTTCGCGTACCTTAAAATCCATGGAGGAAGATGGATTGATCTATCGGAAATCTGATAAAAAGGATAAAAGAAAGGTTCTTTTGTTTCTAACCCAGGAAGGAATCGATAAACGAAAAATAGCCAAGCAGGTTGTTCTGGAATTTAACGATCATGTGATGTCAGCAGTTCCGAAAGGAAAGCTCAAAACTTTCTTTGAAGTAGCAGAAAGATTAGATAAGGCAATAGATAAAGAATTAAACGAACAGTAATGACCAGACACATCAATAAAGTTGCAGTACTAGGTTCAGGAGTGATGGGATCACGAATCGCATGTCATTTCGCAAACGTCGGATGCGAAGTAGTCCTGTTGGACATTGTTCCTCGAGAATTGAACGATGCAGAAAAAGCGAAAGGATTGACCCTTGAGAACAAGAACGTAAGAAACAGAATTGTAAATGACTCCTTGCAATTCGCTTTACGCTCTAATCCCTCTCCTATCTATTCTAAATCATTCGCAAACAGGATCACCACAGGGAATTTCGATGATGATCTTCACTTGATCTCTACTTGTGATTGGGTCATCGAAGTAGTTATTGAAAGACTGGATATCAAAAGGCAGGTATTTGAGAATGTTGAAAAGTTCAGGAAACCAGGCACTTTGATCACATCAAACACTTCGGGTATTCCAATCCATATGATGCTGGATGGTAGAAGCGATGACTTTAAGAAAAATTTCTGCGGAACACACTTTTTTAATCCACCGAGATACTTGCAGCTATTGGAGATCATTCCAACGCCAGAAACGGATGCGGCTGTAATAGACTTTTTAATGGATTACGGGGCACGATTCCTTGGTAAGAAAACGGTATTGTGTAAAGACACGCCGGCTTTCATAGCTAACCGCGTAGGAGTATACTCAATTATGTCCCTATTTCATGCAGTACAGGAATTAGGACTTACTGTGGCAGAAGTTGACAAGCTTACCGGACCGGTATTGGGAAGACCAAAATCTGCAACCTTCAGGACGTGTGATGTTGTTGGTCTTGACACCTTAGTTCACGTAGCCAATGGTCTGAAGGCAAACTGCCCGAATGATGAAGAGAACGCGTTATTCGATCTTCCGGATTACATCGCTAAAATGATTGAAAATAACTGGCTAGGCTCGAAAACTGGTCAGGGATTCTATAAAAAGGTTAAAAACGAAGACGGAACAAGTGAGATTCTATCGCTTGATCTGGCCTCGCTTGAATACAAAGCTTCTGAAAAGGTCAAGTTCCCAACTCTGGAAATGACAAAGCCGATAGATGACCTCAAACAGCGTACAAAAATGTTGTTAATGGGGATGGATAAAGCCGGCGAATTCTACAGGAAAGTATTCGGAGGACTTTTTGCTTATGTGTCCAATCGCATGCCTGAAATTTCGGATGATCTCTATAAAATCGATGATGCGCTTCGAGCAGGATTCGGTTGGGAATTGGGTCCATTTGAAACATGGGATATTATTGGACTTGAGCAAGGTCTGAAACTTATTGAAGCTGAAGGTAAAAAAGTTGGTGAATGGGTCAATGAGATGAAATCTGCAGGCATTACATCTTTTTACTCCAGCAAGAATGGAAGTAAGATGTATTACGACATCGCAACTAAGAATTACCAGATCATTCCGGGAACTGAAGAGCTTGTTCTCCTGGATGCGTTACGTGACGAACACAAAGTTTGGGGTAATGCCGATACAACGATAGTTGATCTGGGAGATGGTGTTCTTAATATAGAATTCCACACAAAAATGAATACGATAGGTGGCGGAGTCATCGAAGGCTTGAACAAAGCCATGGATCTTGCTGAAAGTGGATACAAAGGATTAGTGATCTCAAACACAGGACAACACTTCTCCGCAGGCGCGAACGTTGGAATGATATTCATGATGGCTGTTGAGCAGGACTACGACGAGTTAAACTTCGCTGTAAAAGCATTCCAGGATACGATGATGCGAGTTCGTTACTCTAATATTCCGGTGATCGTTGCTCCACATAACATGGCACTCGGTGGTGGCTGTGAAATGTCCATGCACGCTGATAAAGTAATTGCCCATGCAGAATTGTACATGGGACTTGTAGAGTTTGGAGTCGGATTGATCCCGGGAGGTGGTGGATCAAAAGAATTCGCCAAACGCCTATCAGAAGAATT
>SBGS01000125.1 GCA_006226555.1 Bacteroidota bacterium | reverse complement strand
GGTGTTTCTCCGAATAACGATGGCGAAAATGATTACTTCGTTGTTCGCGGAATAGAGGCATATCCGGATAACTATATCACCATCTATAACCGCTGGGGGAATATCGTGTTCGAAACTTCCAATTACAATAATGAATGGGAAGGTCAGAACAACCAGAACGAGCCATTACCAGATGGAACTTACTACGTAGTTCTTGAGGTAGATGGAAACGATGGCAAGATAGTCCTTACGGGATATGTGGATTTAAGAAGAAGTAGATAATTATAATACAGTCGTATCATGAAAACATTAAAATTAACGATCGCACTGTTGTTTATAGCAAACATGGGGTTTGCGCAACAAGAACCAATGTTGACACAGTATATGTTCAATGGGTTATACATCAATCCGGCTTACGCTGGGTCCCATGAATATTGGTCATCAACATTAACAATTAGAAATCAATGGGCTTCAGCAGACTTTAAAGGAGCCCCAAAAACTGTCCTCGGGTCCATAGATGGACCCATCAGAGGAAAAAACATGGGATTGGGATTCAATCTTCTGTATGATGAATTGGGAGTGACAAAAACAGTAGCAGCTCAAGTGAACTATTCATACCAGCTGAAATTCATGAACAATACTCGTCTAGCCTTTGGGATCAATGCAGGTGTGGCTTCTTACTCCAGTGCTCTTAAAGAGGTGCTGGTATGGGATGTCAACGACGAGGTTTACGCAAGCAATCTGGTGGAGTATCTGCCAAGAATGGGATTCGGATCATACTACTACGGAGATCGTTTCTTCGTAGGTGTTTCTATCCCTACTCTACTTGCTTATGAAGAAGGTAAGTCCTTCTCTATGGATCTGTCTAAAGCCAGCTTCCTGAGAAGACACTACGTACTAACAGGTGGAGTTGTTTTACCGATCTCAGACAATGTGAAGTTCAAACCATCTACCTTGATCAAGTATGTAGCAAATGCACCTATTGAAGCGGATCTGAATTTCAGTGCGATCTTCAAGGATGCGTTCTGGTTAGGCGCCAGCTACCGTACGAATGATGCGGTTGGATTGATCGTGCAGTATCAGACGAATTCTTACTTCCGAGTAGGATACTCCTACGATATCACTGTATCCGGATTGAGAAACTACCAAAAAGGATCTCATGAGATCATGATCGGAGTTGATTTCGGTAAAGATCTGGTAAAAGTTAAAACCCCAAGATATTTCTAAGATGAAGACAATAAAATCTATTGCGATAAGTGCTGTTATCCTCGGAGGGGTTCTACTTTCGGGCTGTACCGACAGACATATTTATCAAGGAGACCGATATTACGAGAGCCTCTCCTACTCAAGAGCAATTCCACATTACGAAAAGGCATACTACAAAAAGCCTACGAAAGATGTTGGTGTTAAGCTAGCAGATTCATACTACAAAACAGGGGAATTTCAAGCCGCAGAAGCTATTTACGCGCAGGTTGTGAAGGTTTCCGAGACAAAAGACGAATCGTATTTTAACTATGCTCGCGTTCTAATGGCTAACGGAAAATATGAGGAAGCGAAAGGTGCTTTGGTTGATTACCTTTCAGTCTACCCTAACGATCCGGTTGCTAAAATGCTTTTGTCCTCTTGCAATTCCGTAAATGAGCGCTTCAGAGACACGACTTTGTATGCCCTTTACGAAGTGCCGACAGAAGGATTTGTCAATACGTTCAGTGTATCTCAGTATCAGGATAAGATCGTATTTGTTGGAGATACGAAAGCTTTTGCGGGTAGACAAAGAGCGGCATGGACAGGAAACTCCTACCTTGACCTCTACGAAATGGAAAAATCGGAAGATGGATCCTGGATGAACCCAGTGTTATTGAAAGGAGATATAAACGGGGCATTCCACGAAGGACCCGCTACATTTAATTCTGATGGTACCGAAGTTTATTTTACCCGTAGTAATTACTACCGATATAAAATGGAGATCAACGAAGCACGTGAGAATAACCTTAAGATCTTTAAGGCTACATTGATCAATGGCGAGTGGACCAATCTGGAAGAAATGCCATTCAACAGCGATGATTATTCTTGCGGTCACCCTACCCTAACTCCATGTTGTTCTACTATGTATTTCATTTCTGATATGCCCGGTGGATATGGTGGTACAGACATTTATAAAACAACATTTGAGAACGGTAAATGGAGCACTCCGGAAAACCTTGGTCCGGATGTAAATACACCAGGAAATGAGATGTTCCCATTCTACGATGAAGAGGACAACCTTTACTTCTCATCAGATGCGCACAATTCAATGGGTGGGTTGGATGTATTCATTACTTATTTCAATGGTGAGAAATGGGCTAAACCTGAGAATCTGAACTACCCTATCAACTCTATGAAAGATGATTTCGGGTTTGTTATCGACGAAAAAAAGAATACAGGATTTGTAAGCTCATCTAGGACAGATAACGATAAAATTTATGCCTTTGACAAGTTTGCACCAACATTCAATTTGATCGGTTTTGCTCACAAGAAAGGTTCTGACGAACCTGTTCCAGGTGTTAAAGTTGAGATCACCACAGATGAAGGTAAGCTGATCGAGGCTGTAAGTGACAAGGATGGTCGCTTCAAGATCAAGCTTCAACCAGAAACAAACTATCATTTGTTGTGCACGAAAATGGGATGTTTTACAAGAACAGATAAGATCTCAACTGTTGGATTGAAATATTCTGAAGACTTCTATGCAGACTTCGAGGTTGAAGAGATCATAATCAACAAACCTATCGTACTTGAAAACATCTATTATGACTTCGATAAATGGGATATTCGTCCGGACGCTGCAGTTGAGCTAGACAAACTGGCTAAATTGCTCAAGGACAATCCAAACATTGACATTGAGATGGGATCACATACAGATGCCAGAGGTACAAACAAATACAACCAGATCCTTTCTGAGCGCAGAGCTTACGCAGCCGTTCAATACCTTATTTCTAGAGGAATTGACCCTGCAAGGCTGACATATCAGGGGTATGGTGAAAATGTACCGGTCAACAAGTGTGTTGATGATGTGCCTTGTTCCGAGGAGATGCATCAGGAAAACAGACGTACAGAGTTTAAGGTCACAAAGATCAGAAAATAAGAAAAGGGGCTTCGGCCCCTTTTTTATTGTGCGGAACAAAAAGTCCAGTAATACTTAAATGTGCTGTTCGGATCATAGCAAACGGCAATACCACATTTCCTGCTTGACGGGTTGAACATATTCTTGTAGTGCCCCGGACTGTTGTACCATTGTCGGTAGGTACTTTCTGCGTCAGAATTACCAGCAGCAATATTTTCAGAGTTCACAAACCTATCAGAGTAAAAGAATTTTATACGATCAAAGGTCTTCCCTACTTTGATCAATTTATTATTTAATCTGTCATAACTTGCATGATCGAAGTAGTTCTGTGTTGCCATATCATAACTGTGATAGCGAGCCGCATAGACCAAATTTTCTTCAAGCTCCAAAGGAGCTAATCCAAGCTTCTTGCGTTCGGAATTTATAAGTTTTAGCATTTTTTGCTCCTCTGCTTCGGAATAAGATGGTATCCTCTCTGTTCCGGTCGGCATTCCAAAAAATTCTGTTCCTATCATTTTATTTTCGACGGAAGGCGCGCTGCCGCTATTGGTAGATGCGTTATCTGTTTTCTCAGCTACGATCAGAATTTCTTCATATTTGACTCTGTTGAAACTCATTTTCTTTCTATTTCTTGCGATAGCCCTTGCCAGATCAGGATAATGGTTTTCTTTTAATTCTATTTGTAAAGAAGCAGATATCGTATCAAGGTTTAATTTGTTTTGCTTCCATAATTCAAACTCTTTTTGCTCTGAATTCGACAACTTTTCGAACTTCTCAGCCTGACGAAAGGACTTCGTTATGAGCATGTACTTTTTTCTGATCGAATGGGAGTCTTCGATTTTTTTAAGATAAACTACGGAAGCAAACAAATATGGAATAGGGTCATACTTATCCCATTTCTGGATTTTCAGTGCAACAGTCAGGCATTTGTCTTCATTCTTGTTTAAAAGACGGTTCAACCTATTGTAATGCCAGTTACTCAATGTAAACGAATACAGAATTAGAAGAGATAGAAACAAGAAGGATCGCATGGCTTTTTTATTATTAACGAAGTCAAAAGATTTCGTAACAATCATAGCTCTTTTACGAGTAGAGTCACCAATTCTGAAATAAATGGTCTGGCAATTTCTTCATACTCATATTTACCGTCATTCAATACACCGTTCTTATTCGTGTACATGGAAACCATTAAAAAGAATCCTTTGTCCTGATCCTTTAATTGAACGTAACAGACTTCTGTGGTAAACCCATAGGATAAACCCAGCTTGGAATATATAGTGATATCAGAATGCGGTACGCTTCCGGCACTCATGCTGAATTTAAACTTGTGATCCGGATAGCTATTACTGTTCCGGTAATGCGGACTATTCAATTCTCTTGGAAACATGGAGAGCCAGGACATGAGTAATGTACGTTGCTCGCTTGAAACTCCCCACTGATCTTCCTGATTGTAGTGTTCCGGATAGATCAATCTTTTAAACATTTCATCCAGATCAATAAGATCGAGCTCAATTCCAAAATTGAAATCATAGGGACCCTCTATAATTTTACCATCTTTCTCGTGTTTCGTTCCCAAAACCTTCTCCCTAGAATAACCTTCACAATAAATTCTTTCACGCGATATATCCCAGCATACGGATGAAGCACTATACTTCTGAAATCCTGAAGAATCGAGAATAATGAATGGATTTGTACACAGCTCCAGCTGAGAACAAGTTGCAAAGGATTTAAAGATCCGGGAAGAATTGAATCCCCTTTTTTCAAGATTGACAGAGATATATTCCGGAGTTAAGAAATGGTAAAGAGCACTATAGGCTTCATTGTCACTTACCACGAGCATTTCTGTTAGAAGTGTATAGAAACTTATAGAATCTCTATTGCACTTTTTTACATAAGAATCATTTCCACATCCCAGTGAATCACGCAGTATCAATCTATCCGTTAATGTGATACCTAGCTCATTCATTTTCACAAGAGTGAGAATGGCTACAGGAATTTTAACAATGCTGGCAGGATAAAAAAAAGTCTCATAACCCAGTGCAACGGGAGATTTAAGTTCTCCTCCATTAACTTCAGTATATCTTATCTGAACTTTATAATCCTCATTTGAAAAAATACGATCCAGAGACTTGTTCTCCTTAATTATGTTTAGGAGAACAGAACTATCTGATGTTAATTGGGCGTTGAGATTACATGCAATCAGACAGCAAAAAAGACTATGGATTATTCGTATCACTTTTAAATCGAGACAAATAATAAATGATCACTGCAGGAATGACAGAAATAAACAACCATAAGATCACTTCCGATTTCGACATTAAGAAATAGACGATCATCCAAATTATAAATAGACTGAAAAGTATAGGTGTTATTGGGTAAAATTTAGCTTTGACCACATGATCCGATATTAAGCCTTTATCGCGATAGCGAAGCACAAATAACCCCATTACGGTCAAAAGTGAGAAAACCGAAAGAGTAACGCCAATGTATTCGATTAGATCACTAAAGCTCAGTGTATGCACAAAGACCACAGAGATAAATCCCATCGTTAAAATCGCATATGATGGAGCGCCATTTTCATTTTGATGTCCTAATCGTTTAAAGATAGTGTGATCCTTACCCATTTCCTGAATTACACGAGGACCTGCAATGAACATAGCATTTATACCGGAGATCAATGCAAGTGAAAACACAACGCTAAAGAGTAAGGCAATTCGATTGCCTAATATTTTCGTTGCGACAACATTCCCCAAATCCACCTGGAATGCAAGCTCGTCGAAGGTCGCAACATACATAAATACAATATTTAATGCGAGGTAGATCAGCGTAACTATGATCGTACCCTTTATCAGTGAATAGGGTAAGTTCTTATGTGGATCCTTCAAATTACCCACAATATATGCACTGGCATTCCATCCGCTATAGGCAAACATTACCCATACTAGTGACCCCGCAAAGGCACTGCTAAAAATAGTGTCCATAGACTTATCGCTCGGTAACAGACTTACACCCGAAGGTTCATATTGTCCGCTAAAAACGAAAGGGAGCAAAAGAAACAAACCTATCAGCGCTATTTTAAAGTATGTCATGACATTCTGAAAGATCCCACTTCTTTTAACTCCAGCCAGCTGAATAAACACCACAACAATGATCATTGAAGTGGCCAACCACTTTGTAGTTTCAAGCTCCAATCCGAATAAGTAAAAGCGTTCTCCTTCGTTTCCTAATACCGGCGAAAAATATTCACTCGCAGCCAAAGATAAGGATGCGATTGCTGCCGCGAATCCTACGAGTATGGAGATCCAGCCGCTAATAAATCCTAATAGCGGGTGATATATTTCAGTTAAAAAACGATACTCTCCTCCTGATCTATTGATCCTGGTAGCGACCTCACCGTAAACTGTTGCTCCACATAATGAGATCAATCCACCTAATAACCATATTGTTACAATTGAGAAAGCATCAGGTATACCACCTTCTATCACTTGATAACCAAGACTGGTAAAAATTCCAGTACCGATCATATTGGCGATCACCATGTTGACTGCAACTCTTCTGGTATATTGATTGTTCGTAGACATGCACCTAAAGTAAAGAATTTATCCTAAGTTCCCTCAAGCCATAATTTGGTTTAAATTTGCTTCATAATCAGCACCTAATGAAAACACACTATTATTTCCTGTTCTTATTCGTAATACTTTTCTCTTGTAAAACAGACTCTAATAATGAGTCCGATTCTGGAGTTCAAATAGAAGACCTATCATCTGATCAAGCTGAAAACTTAGAAGGTAAGGTTGATTATCCTATAGAACCGAAATTTGACGCTGTTGCGACATTTTTAGCAGGAAAAGTAAATAGTGACAGTACATTTAAAAAACTGGAAGAAACAGCCAATTTCAAGCAGTTTCAAACAAGTATGGATCAATTATGGAAGAAAACCAATGATAAACTGCCTGTTATCAAGGACTGGACAAACAAAGAGCTTAGTAACGTGAATAAAGACGGAGGTACACTATTCTATCCCTTCGCCGGCGCAGATTTCCTGCACGCCGATCTCTTCTTCCCCAATTACGATACGATCATTATGCTCGCTCTTGAGCCAATCGGTTCATTTCCTGATCTTCATCAAAAACAAAAAGACACCGTTCTTGATGAATATATGAATCAATTGAAAAAATCCATGAATGCTATTCTCGGCTTAAGCTTTTTCAGAACAATTGCTATGGCTGAGGATTTTCAAAGTGAGCTTGATGGAACACTACCTGTTTTTCTTCATTTCATGAAAAGAACAGATCATAGCGTTCTATATCAGGAAAGAGTCGCTATTCTGGAAGATGGAACTATAACGAACGACTTAAGCTCTCTACCTGAAAATGCATATGTTGGTAACCGCTATTATATGCAAAGAAATGGCGAAGAAAAAGTGAAGGTTTTGTACTACTTTGCAGTGAACATTCAAAACACTTCATACGTATCTCGCGGCGGACTAGTCGCAAAAGGACTAGATACAAGACAAGATCTCGTTTCATTCCTACGCAGTAGTAACATTCATTCTACATATTTAAAATCAGCCTCGTACTTGTTGCATCGACCTTCATTTTCTATCATTCGAGACCTGATCATGAGTGAGTCTGAATTCATTCTTCAGGATGATTCCGGAATTCCCCTCCAGTTCTTTGATGAGAAAAACTGGAAGCTTACGCTTTACGGCGAGTACTTTAAACCAATTCGTCTTTTTGCTGAAAGACATCAGGAAGACCTGAAAGAAAGATATGAAACCGGTGAAAATGTGAAGGAATTACCATTTGGAATTGGCTATCAATATCACAAAGGCACATCCAATATGATGCTGGCTGAAAAGGTTCGTTAGACAGTTATTTGAGTACTGAGTCTATCATTGCCTTCCAAAAAATGTAGTTATGTCCACCGGATGGATCTTTTAAGAATTGAACTCTTTTATTCTTGGAAAGAAGGAGATCATTTAATCTTTCACTGTGTTCAACAGGTACTATTTTGTCTTTTTCACCGTGAATTAAAATGAATTTTGATTTTGTTTGCGATGGTACCTTACAAAGGTCCTCGTTCTTCCATATCATTGCGTTTTCACTCAATTCTCCGAAATACCCTTTGTATAAATTATCATTTGGAAAAGAAATAGTTGAGTAATCGCCGGATAATGAGATCACTTCATCAATAAGTCCTGGTTCTGTATTCACTAATGCCATGGCTCCTCTACCGCCCGTAGAAATTCCCAAAACACGCACAAATCTCCCGGTATCTATAATGCCGTAAGAAAGCTTGAGTCGTGGAAATAGAGTGTCCGTTAGCCAGACTACTGTTTTTTCTCCACTCCAATCAAGTCGGGTTTCAGGATAAACTCTTTGATGGTAGATGCTTTTCCCCATTTCAGGCATAATGAGATTCCAACCATTTTCTTTTGCGATCTCAATTATTCCGGTACTATCATTCCAATGTTCTAACGGGAAATTCCAACCAGGCAAAAGAATGAGATCGCTTTTACTTGTGACATCATTAATAACTATCCGAACGCGAATACCGTCCTCAATTTGAATGATGTCTATAACATCATGCGTTTCATCATCCTGTTTTACTGATATCAAAGATTTTTCAACCTTTTCTCCGCATGAGGTCAAGACAATGAAAATCGAAATAATTGATAGCATCCTTCTCACGCTTCAAAGTAAGTCATAATTTACATTAAACAAATACGTTACTAAATTGATATTCATCATTACAGTACTGATGCAAAGGTTTTTACTTTTTCTATTCGCCCCATATTTCTTATTGTTCCTGTCATGTAATGCACAGAATGAAAGCCATTCTTTGAGTAGTTCAGACTCATTACAGCGTGAATTAATAGTCGAAATTGATACGTCAGGAATGATACTTGAGTCCAGGTATAATCCACCCCTAGGATTCGAAAGAATAACCGAGTCCGAATCAAGTTTTGCCCATTTTCTTCGTCATCTTCCTATGTTTCCTTCCAATCATAAGGTGAAGTACTATGATGGAAGTACAAAAAACAATAACAAGGTATACAGCGGCGTGATCGATTTACCCATTGGAAAAAAAGATCTGCATCAATGTGCCGATGCTGTTATGAGATTGCGTGCCGATTACCTACGTTCTCAAAACAGAACCTCTGAATTAAATTTTCATTTTACCAATGGATTTCTAGCGGAATACGACAAATGGCTCGAAGGAGACAATATTCTTGTTCAAGGAAATAGGGTCTATTATTCTCCTACAGGACTTAAAAGAAATAACACAGATGAAAACTACTGGAAATTCATGGAATATGTTTTCACTTATGCCGGTACGCTCTCACTTTCAAAAGAACTCAAAAGAAAGTCCATTTCAGATCTACAGATCGGTGATGTATTTATTAAAGGAGGGTCTCCCGGCCATGCGGTAATTGTATTGGATGTAGCCATAAATTCTGTTAGTGGAGAAAAATGCTTTCTACTTGGTCAGAGCTATATGCCGGCCCAAGAAATTCAAATCCTAATTGATCCGCTTTCTGAAACCGGCTCATCCTGGTTCATTCTAAGAGATGAAAATTATTTATACACTCCTGAATGGACATTCTCACTCACCGAATTGAAAAGTTTTTGATCACTCAACGATCTCAATAACCACTCTTCGATTCATTGCACGTCCTTCCTCTGTATCGTTTGATGCTATCGGTTTTTTCTCACCAAAATAAAGAAGTTCAATACGATCGGGATCGACTCCGTTCATTACAAAATATTTTTTTATCGCTTCAACTCGATTACGCGATAAACGCAAATTATAATCTTCCGTTCCACGATCATCGGTGTGTCCTTCCAACCTAATCTTCAAATCGCTTCTTACCAGTAATAAATTGGTAAGTGCATCCAGATCCTCGTAAGAGTTCTTTGCGATCACCGCTTTATCAAATTCAAACTCCAATGTTTCTGAAGCATTTAACATCGCCTTTTTTACCTCTGCATTGGATACTACAGCTTGATCAGACTGAAGAAAAACAGTGTCAATTTTTTCGACGATCATTGTATCAACTTTGGTCTCTACGATTGTAATCGTATCATGAACAGGCTCAACAGCTGCGATGTCAAGAGGAGATTCTTTTGGAGACTTACAAAGTTTTAATCCGATCAAGATCTCATGAGAACCAGCACTATAACCAGATAAGTTCATCATTGGCACTTCATATGCGTACGCCAACATGAACATTTTTCTGATGTTCATTCCTACTCTACCAACTAATCCAACCTCTGTTCTGAATCCTAAACCACCAAAGAAAAGATCATTGTAATTCACATCCAGGTTAATGTCAAATTGCTGCTGACCAGATATCCCCTTATACAATACTGAAGGCTTAAGACTTAACATTTGTGATACCGGTAGGTTATACGAAACAAAACCTTTAAAATGTCTTTCCAAAGTATAGCCTTCTAATCCGGGATAATCCAATTTAGATCTTGTTTCAACAACCTGCTGAGAGGAGAATGAAAGCTCCAATCCTCTGAAGCTGTACAATATTCCCAGATCGGTATTCATTGCATTAGCGGTTTGAGCCCCACTTTCAACAATAACATCCCCACTCTGCAGAGCTATTGCTGAAGTCGGATCAAATCTTAACTGATAAAATCCCGCTCCCAATCCAAAACGGATCAAGTGCTCATTTTTTATATAAAAACCGTATGACAATCCAAGTGTACTGGAAAAATGATTTGACATACCTACCCTGTCAAATAGTACATCACCTCCAATTCCGAAGTTTTTACCAACACGGGTATTCGCATTGAAATAGTTCGTTACGGGAGCTCCGTCAATATTCACCCACTGGTTTAAATGAGAAAAATTGATTTCCGTACAACCCGAATAACCCGCATAAGCCGGATTTAGTGAATAGGTATTGTATTGATATACATTCGTTTGTCTGGTCTGCTGAGACAAACTTATCGAACTGCTCACTAAAAGTGCTAACAATAATATTTTCTTCGTTCTCATAGCACTACTTTTTTAATCGCATTAAACTAATAGACCCTTGATACAGTCGATCATCGTCACAAGAGATCACGTAGAAATAAGTTCCATCCGGAAGCTGTTGACCATTGCTTGTTCCGTCCCATTCATTGTTATAATTCGTCGTTTCGAACACAACTTGTCCCCATCTATTTGAGATTTGTACCTTGCAATTTTCAATGAGCGTTGGATC
>SBGS01000157.1 GCA_006226555.1 Bacteroidota bacterium | reverse complement strand
GTGGGAGATGTTTTATCATGGATAATGATTCCTTCCAACTCGTTACCTTTAGCGTCATCTACCTTTATTGCATACCCATCGAGCTCTTTCGAATACACACCTGGAGTAATGATGTTCGCGATCTTCGTGTTTTGTATATCATAGATCAACGAATGCCATTTGAAATTGGCTATTGGAATAACATAATTTGCAAAATAAAATGTGGCAATTGCAATGATTATGACAACAGTAGTGAGCGGTCGTAGTATTCTGTAAAGAGACAGTCCACTGGATTTAAGAGCAGTTAATTCATTGTTCTCCGCCAGATTTCCAAATGTCATAATAGAGGAGAGGAGAATCGCCAAAGGAAGGGCAAGAGGGATCAAACTTGCTGAAACGTAGAAAAGCAATTCCAGTATAACCCAAACTGATAGTCCTTTCCCCATCAGGTCGTCAATATATACCCAAAAGAACTGCATGATCAGCATGAACATGGAGATAAAGAACGTCACCAAGAAGGGACCGGCAAATGAACGTATGCTAAAAACGTATAATCGTTTCAAGATGGTTACGGGTTTACCGTACAAAGAACGTGTTTATTCAGGAAATATTGATTAAGCGCCAAGTGTTCTTTTCAGATCATTTACTTGTTGCTCCCATAGAAGTTTTGCTTCTTCGATCTCATCAGGTTCAGCAAAATCAGTTATTCTAAGAATTACAGACTTTGTCATAGGATCAACTTCGTAGCTCATCTCAAAGTAGCAGTCTTTACCTTCTTCTTCATCCTCGAGCCACTGAAACTTCATTTTCCCACTCATTTTCTTGGTAAGACGTCTTGCTTGCTCTTCGCTACCATCCCAGAAAAATGTGTAAACATCATCCTTGATATTCACATCATCTGCAAACCATTCACTTAATCCACTCGGTGTGCTAAGCATATTTTCAAGAACCTTTGTGGAGGTTTTTAGAAGGTATTCGAGTTCAAACTTTTCTTTATCCATCTTACTTCGTGGTTTTTAATCCCGCAATATACAAATTCGATCTAAAAAGATAGTTTTGCATCAGACATATATTCAAGTCTAAATGCAGATAAATGTTTTTTGATCAAACCACTCAAATATTATTGCTCGTCACAGTTTTGATCTTTGTCTCTGGGATTTTATTATTTCGGACAAAAAGGACAATTGCCGTTGCCTTGATATTTGTAGGATCCTGTGTTTTGGGATATACGATGGCAACACTTGATCCCTTTTTGAATTTATGGGATGAACAATTTCATGCTTTGGTAGCGAAGAACATGATGCATGATCCATTCCGTCCTACCTTATATCCTGATGCGTTGCTTGATTACGATATTGAAAACTGGACGGCAAATTACATATGGGTTCATAAGCAGCCCTTATTCTTATGGCAGATAGCTCTGTCATTTAAATTGTTTGGGGCGAATGTGTTGGCACTCAGATTACCAAGTATTCTCATGCATGCCCTCATTTCCGTTTTTATTTATCGTATCGGTAAGATCGCTTTAAATGACCGTATCGGCTTCATAGCAGCTTTGTTATTTGCTGTTGCACATTTTCCTTTGGAAATTTTGGCTGCCAAGTATTCAACGGATCATAACGATCTAGCCTTTTTGTTCTATGTTACCGCTTCTTTCTGGAGCTTTTGGGAATACCGACGTTCAGGTGATAGAAGATGGATCTTGTTGATCGGACTTTTTTCAGGGGGTGCAGTGCTTGTAAAATGGCTACTAGGTTTGTTGATCTATCCATCATGGTTTATTTCAATCTTTCTTTCTGAAAGATCCAGGTTCAATTGGCGACTTTACATACCGGTTTTTCAAGGACTATTCATCAGTTTTCTTGTGTTTCTGCCATGGCAGTTTTATATCTTCAGTCGATTTCCCGCAGAAGCCGGTCACGAATTTGAGATGATATCTCGACATCTCAACGAAGTTATTGAGGGGCATGGAGAAGAGCGTTTTTATTTCCTCAAAGATGGATTGATAAAAATGTATGGGGGCGGACTGTTGATGCCTTACATTCTATTATTTGGATTCATACTTTTAATTATTCGATTAAAGAATTGGTTTCAAAGAACCATGTTCATTGCACCGGTTGTGATCGTTTATTCTCTGTACACTTACGCTGAGACTAAAATGCCAGGATTTCCAATGGTTGTAATAATTTATGGTCTTTTGTCATTAGCTGCCGTGATCTTCGCTTTTTACGGCGTCCTGAAATGTTTGAGTTCATATCAATTCGTGAGAACAACAATCGGTTCTTCCATGCTCATTTTCATTTTGGTTCAGCTGATGGATATAAGTAAAATCGAAGAAAACCATACATACAAAATTGGATGGATGGGAGAGGAGCGAAAAAAGGAGCTGTTTGAATTAAAAGCGATGTCCTCTTTAGAGAAAAGATATGGAAAGGAAGAAGTGGTTTTCTTTAATGCCAATTATACTTACGCCGGACATATTCCTATCATGTTTCACACCGATTACATAGCTTATTCAATACTTCCAAGCGAATCGGATATTGAACGCTTAAAACTGCAAGGTAAGCGAATCGTTGTCTTTGATGGCGAGCTACCTGAAATGCTGCGTGAGAACGAAGCAATAGAGATCTTGAATTTCGAATCCTTATAAAACAAAAAAGGAAGCCAATCTGACTTCCTTTTTTTAGTAGCGAGACCGGGAGTTGAATACTGACGCAACTAAGTTGGTCAGTATTCTGACAGCTTTTGAATGATCAAAAGCTCGTCAGGACCCGGGACCTCATGCTGATATTTCAATATGAACTCCACGGTTCTTTGGAAGCCTATATTTTTCAATTTTTTCTCGAGTATAATCGCCTCTGATCTAGTTGGTTTTTCAGTAAACCAAACCAATTTCCATGGAATACCCTTTGATGTGTATTTTTCGTAACCAGCATTGTGTCTTTTCATACGTTCTTGTATGTTATTGGAGCTTCCTTTATAAAAGGATTCGGTCGTTTCTGAAAACAAGATATAGACGAAAAACATAGGTTATTTAAAACAAAAAGGAAGCCAAACTGACTTCCTTTTTTAGTAGCGAGACCGGGAGTTGAACCCGGGACCTCAGGGTTATGAATCCTGCGCTCTAACCAACTGAGCTATCTCGCCATGATCATTCGTTGGTTGAATGCGGGTGCAAATATAGCAGTAATTTTATTTTACACAAGTTCTAGTGTTCCAAAAGCGCTAATTGTTCTTCAACAAATCGCATAAGATCCGAAATTCGACTTTCGCCAAGATCAAATTTCACGTTAGCGGTAGCGTATATCTCAGGAATTGGTTTAGTATAAGCCAGTCTCAATGCTGCTTTATAGTCCTCTATGGCCTTTGAAGGGTCTTGCAAGAAATTTTGCCATATTCCGAGTGCCCCAAGTTGTGCGATACCATATTCTATATAGTAAAATGGAACCTCAAAAATATGCAACTGACGCTGCCATGAATTTGCGAGCATATCCTCATTTCCGGTCCAATCGGTTAAGCCGGTTCCATATTCTTTTGAAAGAGCTAACCATTTTTCTCTTCTCTCTTCGGCAGAATGATCATGATTTTCATAGATCCAATGCTGAAATTCATCTACTTGAGCAATCCACGGCATGATACGAATGATGTCCTCTAAATGTTCTTTTTGTGCTCTCTTGTGGTCTTCAGAGTTATAGAAATGATTCCAATGTCCCATAGTAATAAGCTCCATGGACATTGAAGCTAATTCAGCAACTTCAGACGGAAGGTTTTTAAAGCCTGTCAATTTAAGTTCGCGGCTTAAAAAAGAGTGAATGGCATGACCGCCTTCATGCACCATTGTAACTAAGTCACGTTGAGAACCTACGGCATTCATAAAAATAAAGGGAACACCGATCTCGTATAAAGGATAGTTATATCCACCGGGAGCTTTACCACTTTTCGATTCTAGATCAAGGTGTTGCATTTCCTGCATTGTTTGCAGGCATTCGGCGAAATATGGATCAATGTTATTTAGCATTTCAACGGTCTTTTCGATCAGCTCTTTTCCGGTTGAGAAAGGCTTTAAAGCTTCCTTTCCTTCCGGGTCAACATCGAGATCCCAGGGCTTAAACTTCTCGAATCCCAACTTGCGAAGACGTTCTTCCTGCATGTGTCTTACTATAGGAACTACTGATTTCTTTACTGCCTGATGAAATGCTTTACAATCATCCACGGTATAATCAAAACGATCCATCGCTACCATCTTGTAGTCACGGAAATTTTCAAATCCGGCATTTAAAGCCACCTGATGTCGTTTCTTTCTAAGCGAATCGAATAGATCGTCTAGTTTTTTGATGTCCTCTCGGCGTCTGTTAGCGATCTTGTTATAAACCTCCTCTCGCAATGTTCTATCCTGCTTTTTCAGTAGGAGAGAGGCTTGCTGCATTGTTAATTTCTTGCCGTCATGATCAATACTTTGGGCAGCAGATATTGATCCATATTGTTGACTTTCCTCTGATAATTCAGCCAGAATAGGAACATTTTCATCCCTGTACAGCTCCAAGGCGGTTCGAACTTTTCTGAATAAAATATGATAAGCCTTGTCGGTCTCCAATTGAGTTACAAATGGAGAATTGATCATCTTTTTATTTAATCGATCCTCGATCGGTGCCAGTTTGGGTTGAATCTCACTGACAAAAAAGGAATACGAGCTACTTAGATTCTCATCTGTAGTATCTATGGTCATTCTGATATAGCGCCAGGCCAGATCTTCCTCAAGAACTGCTTCAAGTTCACTGATGTCTGACATCCATTTTTCAAATTCATTGGAAGTTTCAATTGATCTTTTCTCGAGGTCATCAAAAAATCCTGATAATTTCTCCCAGCTGTCAATTACGAGCTCCTGCGGTAAAAACTTTCTTTTTGGTCTTTCTATTTTCATGGCAAAAAAAAAGTCGGCGAACCGACTTTAAAATATTGTGACTGTAATTAATCTTCTTTTTTAGCTGCAGGTTTTGCTTTAGCAGCTGTTTTCTTTGGCGCAGCCTTTTTAGCAGTTTCTTTTTTCTCCTTAGCAGGTTTATCATCTGCTGTTTTCTTTGCTGCTGTCTTTTTAGGAGCTGCTTTCTCAGCTTTTTCTTTTTTCGGCTTCTCTTCCTCAGCTTCTTCCTCCGCAACAAGCAATCCTGCTTTTACCAGAAGATTGTACCATTGGAACAGTTTTTTAATATCGGAAGGGTACACTCTGTCTTCATCATAATTAGGAAGTACATCAAAAAGTACTTCTTGAAGGTTAATGATGTCCTCTTTGTGCGACAAGCCTTCCTTGCCCTCAAATTTTGAAAATAACCCGGCAAAAACCTCTTTCAAAGGAACATCATTGTCCAATGTATAAATACTGATGTCGTCAAGAGCTGATATACGATCGGAAGCGTATGCAGGAAATCTTTTTTTATCCTGGATCGATTCAACGATCACACTGTTTTTACTTTGAGCAACGACTTTATAAAGTCCTGGTTTTCCTGAAATAGAAATAATACCTGTTAAATTCATTCAATAGCTTTTGCTGGCAAAAATAACAAATGCCTCTAATTATTATTCAATTATCAATGAAACCGTTCTGATATTCTGATGTTGATCCTTGATAACTACAAAATATTGTCCGCTTATCGGTTCGACAATTTCAAAGTGCGATATACCAATTTCATGATAAGAGATCGGTCTTCCGGTTACGTCAACAATATCAACTAGCTCATAAGACGTTGATGCATTGATGTGGAAAATGCCTTTTCCCGGGTTAGGATACAATTTGATCAACTCTTGATCTGCTTCATCAATCCCTGCGGCTACTGTGAGCGTATTTGAATATGCAGGACAACCATCGCTGTTGTATGAAATTACCTGATAATCTCCGTATGGAGGTAAAGGTGTGTAGGTGCTCTGGTATTCTCCAGGAATCCATGATCCATCCTGTAACCACTGATAACCGAAGTCTGTGGTGGATTCTAGTTGATTTCCATTTACGCTGATCACGGGTGTTACTGAATTTAATTGTTGTTCCTGAAGGAGTGCAAATGCATCCGGTTTGCCATATCCCCAGGCGTTATTTGGCAGTGAGGATCCCGTAAAACCATCCGTATAGGACGTATTGAAAAGATCGGTTTTGAAATTGGCATAGGAAGCGAAGTTGCATCGCTCCAGATAAAGTGCTGCGATTCCCGCTACAATAGGAGAGGCCATTGAAGTTCCTCCATTTCTACCGTGCCATCCACCTGAGTCCAGAAAAGGATTGTAAGCAGGGTTATTAACGATCCACATTGGTGCTGCTGTCAATGTTACGTCACCTGCGGCGGCTACATCGGGTTTAATTATTCCGTTACGCGTAGGACCTTTACTTGATCCAGGATTCAAGGCTCCGGGAGTAACTGCACCGTTATAATACAGATTACCATTCTTATCCCAGTAGGAAGATTTGTTTCTGAATACTCCAACAGTAACCACTTTATCACTGCAGTTCCACGAAGAAACAATTGACTGCAATGAGTCTGGCGCCACATAATTGACTATTTCCGGAAGATCTGCAGGAGAAGGAATATTTGTCACCATGTTGTTAAATCCTAGCCAGGCTCCGCTCCATAGGTCATATGATCCTGATCCTTTCGTTTCAAATCTGAAGTAATATGAAGTTGAGTCAACCTTCGATAGGATCTGCATGTGGTAGTTGTTGCCAACTTGTTCCGGATAAATCTCGAAAGTTGCAATACGATTACCATTGTTCCATAACGTATCATAGATAACGCCTCCAAGAGAATTTGTAGCTGCACGAAAAGCCGTACGACCTCTAAAATTGTAAGGAGTACCAGGAATGTCTGCTCCAAATGCGTAATCCCATGTAGCATCTGTCATGTCTGCCCAAAGATCAAAGAAGATGGTATTTGCACCCAGTTGCCCGCTTGCATTATTTAGGAACCAAACAAAACTTGTGTCCGTTGTCACATCGTTGTGACAATGATATTTACCTTGTTCGCCTGAATTTCCTGCGGCACATACCACAATTCTTCCCGGATGCTCATCAAGTAATGTATTGATCATTTGAGCGGCGGGATCCGTAGCATCGTGACTACCCAGATATGACCCCAAACTTAGGTTAACAACAGCAGGCATATTCATGGAATCCGCTACTGAGAAAATGTAATCGACCGCATCCGAAATAGAAAGTGTCCAGTTCGGTAAACCAAAATTCGTTTCTACAATAATAATGTTTGCATCCGGTGCCATTCCTCTTTGGGTTCCATTTGCTCCTGCATTTCCAACTGCCATTCCGGCAACGGTAGTACCATGGGCAGTTGTTTCTTCCAAGCTTGTACAGGTTCCATTGTTTATTGCTGTGCTGTCCCAGAGCTGCCCGTAACCGTATGGTTGAGCAGGATTTGGTCCATTGAATGTATGATCCCAGTATCTTAAAACACGGGTATTACCATTTGCATCCAAAAAATCAGGATGATTCCAGTCAAGGCCTTGATCTACAACTCCTACAATTACATCTTTACCTGTGTAAGATGACGGTAATGGACTCTGTCCATTATGTATGGGATTCACATTATGCCAGATTCTTGCTGTATCTGCAAGTGCAACCGGTGGTGCGAATTCAAAATAAAAATCACTTAGCTTTTTATCGTTTTTTTGATCATTTATCCATCTTGGAGTTGTGGTGATAAAGATCCAATCGTTTGTAATAAACTTGATCTGAATTCCTGAATCAAACAAAAAAGCCCTGTTCGCGGGTGTGTTTGGTACACAGAACGGAGCTAGTTGATCAGGAGATTGTTTCAGTAATTCATTAAAACCGAATTTTTGAGCGTATGTGTTTCCAGTGATCCCTATCAATAAGATCAATAGAAAGTAAGTCTTAAATTGTTTTGCCATTTGTCCTTGTTTCTTACCTAATAGACGTAAATATAAACCGAAAGGTCAATTTTTTAAATGGTTCATTGCAATAAATTATACTTTTATACAGACTAAAAATCTTAACAATCTATTTGGATATGAATAAAATGATGATGAAAGTGTCTGCCTTCCTATTGTTCGCTTCTGTGACATCGGGAGTTTTTGCACAGGATGTAGACAAAGATATCTTGAACTGGTACAATGGTAAGAAACCAGGGATGGAGACAGAAAAGGCTTACAAGCTTGTTAAAAAGAAAACATCAGAAACTGTTGTGGTTGCTATCATCGACTCAGGTATTGATATTGAGCACGAAGATCTTCAAGGTAGAATATGGGTGAATGAAGATGAGATTCCAGGTAATGGAATTGATGATGATAACAACGGGTACATTGATGATATCCACGGATGGAACTTCTTAGGGAATTCAAAAGGAGAAAATGCAAATGCAATTCGTCTAGAAAAGACCAGAATCTATGCTAAGCTAAGAGCGAAGTACGGTATGGATGAAGTTTGTTTGAATTCTGATGAGGAGGTAAAAGAATACGAACTATACCTTAAAGTTAAAGAGGAAGTGGAGTCAGAAAGAGCAGAAGCTGAAATGACTTTACAATACTACAAGGAGCAATTACCGGGAATGATCAAAATGGTTCCTATGATGGTTGGTCAAAAACTTGGTAAGACAGATTATACTCAAGCTGATCTTGATAAGTGGAAAGTTAAGCCTGGCAGTCAGGATGCTCAGATGAAGCGCCTTGCAGGTATGATCCTCGATGGGTCACTTGAGAAGCAGATCGAAAAAGGGGTTGAACACTTTGAGAACCAATTGAATGTGTACTTAAACCCTGATTTCAACGGACGTGAGATCGTTGGAGATAACCCGGATGATTTCAATGATACTAACTATGGTAACAATGATGTTGAAGGACCAGATGCTTTCCACGGAACGCATGTAGGAGGTATTGTTGGTGCTGTACGTGGTAACGGTATCGGTGGAGACGGGGTAGCGGACAATGTTCGTCTAATGTCTTTACGTGCAGTTCCGGACGGAGATGAGTTCGACAAGGATATCGCATTGGCTATTCGTTATGCTGTAGACAATGGAGCACAGATCATCAATATGTCTTTTGGTAAAGCTTATTCACCACATTCAAAAGAAGTATACGAGGCATTTGCATATGCAGATTCTAAAGGAGTTTTGTTGGTGCATGCTGCCGGAAATGATAATAAAAACATCGATGAGGAGCCAAACTATCCGACATCAATGTATGAATTCCAAGATAAAAAACTTGATCATTTCTTAACGATTGGTGCAAGCACGCGTTACGCCAAAGATGAGGAATTGGCAGCATCTTTCTCAAACTACGGTAAAGATGGAGTAGATGTATTTGCTCCAGGTCTTGAGATCTACAACACAGTACCACAAAGTGATTATGCTGCAATTCAAGGTACATCAATGGCTTGTCCGATGGTAGCTGGTGCAGCTGCTTTCCTTAAGTCTTATTTCCCTGAGCTTAGCATGAAAGAGATCAAAGATGTTCTTTTGGCATCAGCTACAGTTTACAGAGGTGAATTGCATGTAAAACCAGGAGGAGAAAGTATGGATCCGGCATTGAAGTCAGACATGGTTGATTTCGGTACACTTTCTGTAACTGGAGGTGTGATCAACCTAAAGAATGCTGTAAAGATGTGTATGGAAATGGGTAAGTAATCCATTAGATATTTATGTAAAAAGTCGCTCGTTTGAGCGACTTTTTTTTATTTATGTAGTATGAAAAACTTCGTTTTGATTATCATCCTCTTCGCGGGATCGAATGTTTTAGGACAAAGAGATACAGCAGATTTGAATCTGCTCGTTGATAGCTGGCATAAATCAGCATCAGAAGCAAATTTTGATGAGTATTTCGGTTTGATGAGTGAGGAATTTGTATTTCTCGGGACAGCTCCGGGAGAGCGTTGGTTAAAATCAGAGTTTGCAGCTTTCAGTAAACCTTATTTTGACAAAGGAAGCGCCTGGGATTTTAAACCGTCTAATCGCAATTGGATGTTCTCCAAAAACAGAAAGATCGCCTGGTTTGATGAAGACCTAGACACATGGATGGAGGGCTGCAGGGGTTCTGGAATTCTAATATGGAAGCGAGGGCAATGGCATATCGTCTATTACAACCTTACAGTTCTAATAGAAAATGAAAAGATCCAATCCTTCATTGCTCTTAGGAAAGAGCAGATCGTTGATTAATTTCCTTTTGCGTGATCAGCCAAAAATTGAGCAAGACCGGAATCAGTAAGCGGATGGTTGAATAGAGCCTTGATCGCCTTTAAAGGAACAGTTGCTACGTCAGCGCCTATTTCCGCACAGTGAATGATGTGCATAGGGTGACGAACACTTGCAGCTAATATTTCTGTATCGAAAGTATAGTTATCATAAATTCCTCTGATCTGAGCTATTAGATCAAGACCATTCGTTGAGATATCATCAAGACGACCTAAGAATGGTGAAATATATGTTGCTCCTGCTTTTGCAGCAACTAAAGCTTGACCTGCGGAGAAAATTAATGTACAGTTTGTTTTTATTCCTTTGGAAGTGAAGTACTTTATTGCTTTTACACCTTCAGGGATCATGGGAACTTTAACAACAATGTTCTTATGCAGCGATGCCAAATACTCTCCTTCACGCACGATTCCCTCGAAATCCGTTGCGATTACTTCAGCGCTAACCGGACCATCCACGATATTGCAAATATCGATGTAGTGTTGAATTATGTTTTCCTGTCCTGTAATTCCTTCCTTTGCCATCAAAGATGGATTAGTGGTTACACCGTCAAGAATTCCAAGATCGTTTGCTTCTTTGATCTCTGCTAAATTTGCTGTGTCTATAAAGAACTTCATAATTCAAATAATTTGAAACGAAATTAATATGAAATAAGGCATGGCCTTAGTCTCACTTTGGTCTAAGTTTCCACGAGTTATTCACATTTGGAGGTTTGAAGATGAAGGGAAGCTGCTATCTGAATTGAGTCAAAAGAAGTAACTTACAACTGTATAAACAACAAAAAGAAAGTATCATGAAAAAGAACATGGGAAACGTTGATCGAATCATTAGAGTGCTACTTGCTGCTGTGATAGCTGTATTATTCTTTATGAAAGTAATTTCCGGTACGCTAGGATATGTATTGCTTGGGCTTGGAGGGATTTTCCTTTTGACTAGCTTAATTAGTTTCTGTCCGCTTTATGCTCCTTTTGGTATAAAGACATGTAAGGATTAATTCATAAATTGTGGTTGTAATTCGATAAAATGATTGCAACCACACTTTTAATTCATGTTCTTGGCGGGATCCTTTCATTGATCACCGGTTTGTTTGTGCTGTTGTTGCCAAAAGGAGGTAAATGGCATGAGAATTTAGGGTGGTTGTATTTTTACGCCATGACCATTGTTTTTCTTACTTCACTTTTGGTAAGTATTTACAGAAATAACATTTTCCTGCTTCTCATTGGCTTCTTCAGTTTTTACCTGGTTCATACAGGTGTTCG
>SBGS01000116.1 GCA_006226555.1 Bacteroidota bacterium | reverse complement strand
GTGCCCAGCAAGATACTGTTTCAGTTTATTTTTCATTTGGCAGTTACCAGCTCGATGATATTGAAGCTAGTAAACTCAACGGTATTGAAGGAGATATTGTCAAATTGGTTGCATATACAGATACCATCGGGTCATCCGAAGTGAATTTCGAACTAGCAACGAGAAGAGCGCAAAATGTGATGGATATTTTTAAGGATAGTCTTAAGAGTGATGCAGAGCAGCAAATAATAGGAGAGAATTATCCGATAAAAAAACCGTATGAGGCAAAGTCATGGCGAAGGGTGGATGTTATCATGCGAGGTGCGGAACCTGTTACTCAGAAAATAGACCCCTTGCTTCAGATGATCGAAGAAGAGAATCAAGCAGTAATCGAGCAGCTTGTGGATTTTCTTCAGGACAGCACAGTTTCAGAGCAAAAGATAGATCTTACAATTCAGTTTTACCCCGGTTTACCGGTAATTCTGAAGGAATATGAAGGTCAGCTCTGGGTACTTTTTGATTTTCTTCGATTGAACACGAATGTATCCGCCGAAATAAATGGACATGTTTGTTGTGCAGACGATTATCCATTGTCATATGATAGAGCGCACATGGTTTATGATTTCCTTGTGACACGTTCCATATCACCAAAAAGGTTAAAGTATCAAGGTTTTAGCAATAAACGACCTAAAGTTTCACCCGAATTGAACGACCTGGATCGTCAACAAAATAGAAGGGTCGAAATCATTTTCAGAAAGAACTGATTGGAGTTGGTCAAAATAGGTCTTAATTTAGTGCATGTTTCATCGTTCACTATACCTGATGTTTTCAGTGTTCCTGTTGTGGGGATGTGTAGATCTTAATCGAAAAGCACGCATTGAAAAATTATCCAAGCTTACCGGTGAACTTACCCTCATGCTCGAATCTCTGGAGAACGACAATTTGGATACAACAGAATTTTTGGATCTACTGGAAAGAACTTTTGCTGTTGGATATCACATTAATGATACTATCGACGTCGACTTTATGTATCGTCTCGACTCACTGAACAGAGTTAAGAATTCTTTTGAGGAGCGCAATGCCATTTTTAATTATGTACGAGTTGCTATTCCTCATCGGATTAGTGAGCAAAGGGCATTGGCTTATGATCTAGAGAACGACTACGGTAAAAGAGAGCAGTACGATGATTATATTCACGATGAAACGACGAATGTTGATTCAATAAGAGTGTTGTTTCAACGTTATGAAGAACTAAATAAGGAATTAGAGAGAGGAGTGGATTTTATGGATCATTTTTTGAGCTTAGGTTTAAATCATAATGATGAGCAAAATCTTACGATTGAATAGCTATGCGAAGTCTACTGTTTTTGATATTATTCATACCGGGTTTTCTCCTCGCTCAAGGGACTGATCACCAGCTTGCAGAACATTATTTTTCTGAGGGAGACTTTGACAAGGCAATTACCTATTATCAAAAGCTTTACGAAGAAAATGACAGTAAATTTTATTTCGATCGTTATTTGATCTGTTTGGAGCAAACCGACAATCTAAAGGAGGCCGAACGCCTGCTGAAAAAGGCTTCTTCCAGTTCATCTGAGCCACAGGAATATACGATCAGACTAGCGCGATTCTATGAAGAACACGATCAAGCTTCTAAGGCTAATAAGATCTATGAGGATTTGATCGACAACATGCGGGCAAACGCAAGAGATATAATTGCTTTGTACAATTCTTTCAAGGCACAGGGTAAAAATGAACTTGCTTTCAGGGTATTGGAGAATGGAAGGAAATTACTCAAGAACACCTATCCTTTGAATTTTCAGTTCGCTGATTACTACGGCGCGATGGGTGATACGGAAAAAATGATACAGGAGTATCTTGATCTATTAGATTATCATGCGTCCTACAAAACTCATTTGCAACGCATACTTTCTAATCAGATCGATTTTTCTAAAGAGGATTCTAAAGAATATGAATTGTTGAAGGAGGCATTGATCGAGCGTACTCAAAAGCACCCTTCTGAGCTAGTTTATGCCGAAATGTTAACCTGGCTTTTTATTCAGAGGCAGAATTTTGCTGCGGCATTGATCCAGGTGAAGGCACTCGACAAACGCACCGGTTCAAACGGATATATGATCTATGATTTTGGTGAGATATGTATAGAAAATAAGGACTATTCTACTGCACGAAGGGCTTTTCAAGCGGTGATAGACCTTGGAGAGTCTACTGATTTTTTCGTTCGTGCACAAAATGCCTTGTTGAATGTCAGCTTTTTGGAAATCACGACCTTAAGAAATTTTAGTTCAGAAGATCTCCGTGATGTTACGGGTGCATATAAAAGGACGATACAACGCTTTGGTGTTAATGCTAGAACGTTTCCATTGGTGATGGAATTAGCTCATATTGAGGCATTTTATGCGGGTGAAGGGGATTCTGCATTGGTACGTATGACGGATCTGGTCGATCTTAATGGTTTAACGGATGTACAAAGAGCGGAGGCAAAAATGCAGCTGGCCGATATTCACGTATTACATGGCGATGTGTGGGAAGCCTCGCTGCTTTATATGCAAGTCGATAAGGCTTTCAAGTACGAACCGATCGGGCATGAAGCGAAGTTTAAAAACGCAAGGATATTCTATTATGATGGAGAATTTGATTTTGCACAATCACAGTTGGATGTATTAAAGCAATCTACCTCGAAACTTATTGCCAATGATGCGATCAAATTGTCGCTATTAATAACGGAGAATTACGGGTTGGACAGTAATTACATTGCAATGCACTGGTTCTCTCAGGGAGACCTGCTGATCGAGCAACACAAGTATGAAGATGCGTTCGTTTTGTTCGATAGTATTTTTCAGGAATACCCATACCATTCATTAGGAGATGAGGTTCTTCTGAAAAAAGCCTATGCTATGCAGTTGCAAGGAAGATGGAATGAAGCGATCAATTATCTAGAAGAGCTTCTCAAATACTACAGTGATGATATTTTGGCGGATGACGCTTTGTTTCAGTTGGGTGATATCTATGAAAACAGATTGATGGATGGAGAAAAAGCAATGGAATATTACAGAAGAATACTCTTTGACTACAAGGGAAGTCTTTATACAGATGAGGTTAGAAAACGTTTTCAGAAATTAAGAGGGGAAAAAGCGATAAGAAATGATGAAGGCTAGGTTCCAAATACTTTCCATATCGATTATTTTGTTGAGCCTTGTTTCGTGTGCTCAGACGAACACTGAAGCGAGTGTTAACGGAACTTCAAACAAGCGCGTAGATCTGGATTCAATGCAAGTCGCATATTTTGCAAGCGGGTGTTTTTGGTGTGTGGAGGAAGTTTACGAGTCTGTTAATGGTGTCGCAGAGGTGATATCAGGTTACTCAGGCGGCAAAGAAGTCTCTCCAACTTATGAACAGGTTGGATCCGGCATGACAGGACACGCAGAGGCGGTCATGGTATATTATGATTCAACGGTGGTAAGCTATCGTACACTTGTAGAAGTATTCTTTAATTCTCATGATCCTACCACTAAGGATCGTCAGGGTCCGGATAGGGGGCGTCAGTACCGTTCGATTGGTTTTTACACGAATCAAAAGGAGAAAGAGATCTTAGAACATACGATCGATTCTTTGATCCGAAATGATGTTTTCCCTGTTATTACGACTGAGGTAGTTCGTTTTGATGTTTTTTATCCCGCAGAGGATTATCATCAGAATTATGTGAAATTGCATCCCGAACAACCGTACGTTAAAGCGGTGTCTATTCCGCGCTATCAGCGTTTCGTTGAGAAAATGCCATTTGTATTAAAGCAATAAAACTGATCTATCTCATTTTATTAGTGCGGTTTATTCAGGTACTTAGCTTAAAATAGTTGATTATGAGAGTAGAGGAAGTTATGTCGACTCCTGTCGTGATTACATCACGAAACGTTAAGGTGAAACATTTGCGTGAAACATTTGACCGAAAGGGGATAGGTGCTGTACCTGTTCTTGAAGAGGATGGAACGATATCCGGAATTGTGTCACTGCGAGATCTGTTGCGTGCTGATGATGAACAGATCGTTCAGGATGTTATGAGTGATCGAATACATATTGTGTTGCCAAACAACCAGGTAAGAGATGCTGCAAACACGATGGTTTCACATAAAATCCATCACTTGGTCGTAATGAAGGATGGGGATGTCATTGGGATGTTAAGTGCGTTGGATATTGTGAAGCAATTTGCTCTATTGGGATAGAGTTGATCATTGTTTTCGGTTAGCGAGTAGGGCAGGAGGTTCACCACTAAATGGATTCCATCCACCTATTGTTTTACCATCCATACCTGATGCCCTTATCACCGCTCGGTCTCCATATTTGTTGCGCATTTTATCCATTGCATGATAAAGCTGTAGCATAGATGTGTCTTCGAATAAGCTGATCTGATGTGCTCCTTGCACAAGGTGACTGAATTTTACCCCGATGAGTCTAACCAGAATACGCCTATTGTAGAGTTTTTGGAATAACTCTCGTATTACGGGTAGAATAACGTGGTCAGCAGCACTGTAAGGAATGTGTTTTTGTAGTGTATATGTCTGAAAGTCGGAATACCGGATCTTCACACTTACACAAGATGTTAGTTTATCTCCTCTTCTCAATTGAAAGCAAAGGTTCTCAGCCATGGCGGTTATGATCCCTTCCAGTTTGTGTACGTCTGTGGTGTCTTTATCGAAGGTGCGCTCTGTTGATATTGACTTTCTTTCCTGATACGGTATGACCGGACTGTTGTCTATTCCATTGGCTTTCTTCCAGATAGCGATCCCATTTTTACCAAAAACACTTTCCATGAGCTCAAGCGGCATTTGCTGGATGGCTTGGATCTCTCGTATCCCAAGGTCACATAGCTGACGGTATGTTTTATTTCCGATCATAGGGATCTTTTTTACCGATAGCGGTGCAAGAAATTGCTTTTCCGTACCATAACCGATGTTGAGCTCATTGTTCGGCTTAGCTTCTCCGGTAGCGATCTTTGAGACGGTTTTGTTGATCGAAAGTCCAAAAGAAATGGGAAGCCCGCTTTCGCGAATGATCTTCGCACGTAGCTCGGAAGCGATCTTTTGTGTACCGAAGAAGCGATCCATTCCACTTAGATCCATATAGAATTCGTCGATAGAGGTCTTTTCATAAACGGGAACGCTTTCTTTGATGATTTCTGTAACCAATTTGGAATACTTGGAATAAATACCTGAATTTCCACGTATTATGACGGCTTCAGGGCAAAGTTGTTTAGCCATCCGCATGGGCATGGCAGAGTGAACCCCGAATTTCCTTGCTTCGTAGCTACAGGCAGCAACAACTCCCCTGTCGGAGGTTCCTCCGATCAATACGGGTCGCCCATTCAGACTGCTATCCATTAGTCTTTCGCACGAAACAAAGAACGTGTCAAGGTCCATATGTACAATTGCTCTATCCATTTACACCGCTGTTCTGTTTATCATGTCTCTGTCCTTGTTGCTTCTGCTCCAATTATCTCGGCGACTATTGCTTGTTTCGATAGCTTTTATTGTACGCTTTTCTGTATAGCGAGGATCTTCGATCAGAGCTTTCTTAAGCATGCCTTTCACTTCGATGGATAGAAAGTCATATTCGACAACTACTTTTCCTACAATGTGATATACACCAGGGCCACGGAAGGGATATTTAGCCAGTGTATCAGGAAAATGTACGGTGTCGATCCAATTTCCTTGTCGGTCCAGAAAAGTACCGAAGCTCATGAGGTCGTGTTTATTTGTGGTTGTTTTCTTTGCGTGCACGTAGTATGCATCGATCGCGACTTGCTTCCCGATGAAACGATGTAAGTCTGAAGCCAGCAGATCACTGTTTTTTTCTGTTAGATTGAACATGTCGTGTATCGAAAACCCTAACAGCTCCATTTGATCAAATGCATCTTCTTCCCAGGTGTTGGGTAATTCCGGTACTGCAAAGTTCCTTCGTTGTATTTGAAAAAGACCTTTTAACCCCTCGGCTGTATTTTTCTTTTGCTGTGGCTGACACTTTAGGTGGGCCTCCCAAAGCAGGCTCCGCTTACTCCTTCCCGTAAAACGAAAGGCGTCGATTCGGATCAGTATGGATAACTGCTCAAGTGACAGTGCAACGCGGTCGATAAAATCGTCCAGATCTTCAAAGGGGCCTCTATTGATCCGCTCTTTAACGGTCAGTTTAGCTGATCTGTTTTCAAATCCGTACAAAAGATGATAACCGAGATAGATATCATTTCCGTAAATAACCGTATCGATCTGACTATGATTCACACATGGAGGATGTATGGTTGCTCCGTGTTTTTTTGCTTCATGAACATAAACTTCTGTTCTATAGAATCCACCGTAGTTATTGATTGTTGCGACCATGAATTCCAAAGGAAAGTAAGCCTTGAGGTAAAGACATTGGTAGCTTTCTACCGCGTATGATGCGGAGTGTCCTTTCGCAAAGGCATAACCTGCAAAGCTTTCAGTTTGTCTCCAGATCTCTGCACTGAGCTCAGGGTCATGTCCCTTTCGGCTGCAGTTTTCGAAAAACTTGTCTTTAACCGCCTGGAACTCATCACGTGACCTGAACTTACCGGACATTCCCCGTCTCATTTTATCTGCTTCGGCGAGAGATAACCCGGCAAAGTAATGAGCGACCTTTATTACGTCTTCCTGATAAACCATCACACCATGAGTTTCAGGCATAAGGTCGAGCAAAATGGGGTGAGCTTCTTTCCTGCGTTCAGGTTCCCGTGAACGTTTAATATATTCTTGCATCATGCCGGATTGAGAAACACCCGGACGGATCACGGAGCTCGCTGCTACAAGCCCGATATAATCGGACACACGAAGCTTGGACATCAACATGCGCATGGCAGGAGACTCTACGTAAAAACAGCCGATAGAATTTGCCTCGCATAACATCACTTTTATGCGTTCATCTTGTTTGAAGGCAGGAATATCGTGTATATCAAGATCTTTTTTGTCCGGCTGGTTGTAGGCTATGATGTCGAGGGTGTCTTTTATTTTGCTTAGTCCGCGCTGACTGAGTATATCAAACTTATAAAGCCCTACATCTTCTGCAATATGCATATCAAACTGGATCGTACGATAGCCTTTAGGAGGCATGAACGTAGCAGAGAAGTATTCCACCGGTTTTTCTGAAATGATGATCCCGCAGGCATGTACACTCAATGAGCTGGGCATACCATGGATATAGGTGCCGTACTTCAAAACAAGTTCGGCAATTTGATTGTCAGGAATACGTTGTCCTCGGTATAAGGCATCAATTTCTTCCTTGGGGAGTCCAAATACTTTTCCCAATTCTCGGATGACGCCTCTTTGCTGAAAGGTATTATAAGTGGCTACGAGTGCTACGTTGGGGAAGCGTTCAAAAATATATCGGGTTACATCTTCTCTGTCTTTCCAAGAAAAGTCGATGTCGAAATCAGGTGGATTCTTTCGGTAAAGATTGATGAAACGTTCGAAATAAAGGTCTAACTCTATTGGGTCGACATCCGTGATTCTCAGTAGATAGGCTACGACACTGTTGGCACCACTTCCTCTACCCACATAGAAATATCCCTGAGAACGTGCATAGTTTACAATATCCCAATTGATCAGGAAATAGGCTACAAAGCCCATGTCGACAATGGTGTTTAATTCATTTTCAATTCGTTGTTCGATCTCCTCAGATATTTCCGGATAACGGTATTCCAGACCTTCTTCACACAGCTTGTAAAGCAGGGCTATATCCTCCTCTTCATCTCCGGTATAGGTTTGTTGGTTTTGAGGCTCAACGTGATCTGAAAAGTCAAATTGGATGGAACAATCATTTAGTACTTTGTCCGTATTTAGAATGATCTCCGGGAACTCTTCGTAAAGCGCGATCAAGATCTCTCTCGGATACATTACCTGATTCATAGAACCCTGTTCGCTGATAGGAAGTTTACTCAGTAGTGTGTTGTTGTCTATCGCGCGAAGCAGGCGATGTGTATTGTAATCTTTTTTATTTCTAAAGGTTACCGGTTGGAGTATGACAAAGCGATCAGTTTTGATCTTTTTTATCCGGATAAAATCGAGATCATCCGGCTTTACACCGATGTACTCATGCTTTTTGAGCTTGGGGGTCGGGTTATTCCGATCGAAAGGATAGATCACATAAGTATCATCCAATACAGGCGCATCAATTGGAACTTCCAGTTCATTATGGAGAATTTCGCTTAGGTAGACATTGATCTGCTCGAATCCATTGTTGTTTCTTGCTAACATCACAAAGCGCTGCTGAACACCATTTCTGAAATCAATACCCACCACAGGTTTCATTTGTAACTTTTTAGCTTCCCGAATAAATTCCAAACACCCCGAGGTTGTGTTAATGTCGGTTAAAGCGATACTTCTCAAGCCATTTTCAAGGGCAAGATTCAGTAAGGTTTTGGGACAGAAAGTTCCATAACGCAAACTGTAATAACTGTGCGTGTTCAGATACATATGAGATCAGAAATAAATGGGGAGGCTGAGACTTCAAATGTATAAAAATTAATCAATAAATGATTAAAAAATAATCAAAATTCAATTTAAATGCTTTGTCTTATATTCGGTGGTATGAAAAATTTCCAAGATCACTTTCTTCTCGATGACAATGTAAATTTCCTCAACTTCGGATCTTTTGGAGCTTGTCCAAAGGAGATTTTTGAAGAATACCAGCAAATTCAACTCCAATTAGAGCGAGAACCCGTAAAATTTATCACGGATACAGGTATGAAATTACTGGAAAATGCAAGAAGGAACCTGGCAAACTACGTTGCTTGTGATCCTGATGATGTTGTATTTGTGACCAACCCGTCATATGCGATGAACACTGTTATCAGGTCTCTGCAATTGAAGGAAGGTGATGAAGTGCTCACTACGAACCTGGAGTACGGAGCTATGGATCGTACATGGAACTACTACTGCCGCCAAAAAGGAGCCAAGTATGTTCGTTCAAAGATCTCCCTACCGATCATCGATAAAGAAACGTTTATAGCTGATTTTTGGAGGGGGTATACCGAACGAACAAAGGTCCTATTCGTTTCTCACATTACAAGTGCAACAGGATTGATATTGCCGGTTGAGGAGATCGTGGCAGAGGCAAAAAGAAGAGGTTTACTTACCATAGTCGATGGTGCCCATGTTCCCGGTCATATTTCACTCGATCTAAACCAATTGGATGCAGACATTTATACTGGAGCTTGCCATAAGTGGATGATGGCACCCAAAGGAGCTTCTTTTCTTCATGTGAAACGAGAGCATCAAAAGTGGATAGATCCATTAGTGATCAGTTGGGGGTATCAAAGTGATTTCCCGTCTCATTCTCAGTTTCTGGATTACCATCAAACAAATGGAACAAGGGATTTTTCTGCGTTTTTGACGGTTCCAAAGTGCATTGCATTCATGGAAGAACACAATTGGACAGATGTGAGCAAGTCATGCAAAAAGATGAATCTTCAAGTAGCAGATGAGCTGAGGACAAAATTCAATATCACACCTATTAGCCCGGTAAATGAGGAGTGGCTTGGACAGCTGTTTTCTATACCAATCCATACCAGTGACCCACAAGTGCTCTATTCTCATTTGGTGAATGAATTTGGAATACAGATACCAGTGACCAGAAATGAGGATCACATTTTTATTCGCTATTCTGTTCAGACATTCAATACACATCAGAACTATGAAATGTTAATGGATGCCCTTATGGTTCTTCAGAGAAGAGGACAGCTGGACTTTATGGGATGATCACCCATTTGATCACTTCCGTGTAATCACCAACGTGTACCTGAATGTAATATACTCCAGGGTTCACATCTGTAAGATCCAAGTCAATTGAGGAGATTCCTTCCATAGTTCTTTCGCCCTGGGATACCAGTTTACCTTTATCATCAACAATGGAGTAACTGATATCAGTTTTTTGGTCCAATGATAACATCAGTACCGATTTACCGTCAGATGGATTCGGGTAGAATGTGATCAGTTCACTGGTATTGCATTCAGAAGAACGGATCGTACTTTTTTCAGAAGCTCCATCCATATCGAATTGTCTAAGACGATAGTAACGAACGGCATTGATCGGATCTTTATCTCTAAACAGGTAGTGATGCGTTGTCTGACTATTACCTTGAGCATTGACTGTTCCGATCACATCGAACTGAATTCCATCCAAGGAACGTTCTACAGCAAAATAGCTGCTGTTATACTCACTTGCTGTACTCCATTGAACCAGCACTTCATCGTCGAAACACAGCACATCGAATTGACTGAGCTCCACAGGAAGAGCTACGGCTCCTTGTAGGTCTAGATCAAATACACAGTCGTTTCCGGCATATCCATCAATAGTGATGTAATATTGAGTATTTGGTGGTAAGACAACAGGTCCCCAGACAATATCGTCTGTATTTCCATTGTTCGCGCAGAATACATTCGTATAGTTCACAGGGTCACAAGGTGCTCCGGATATTTCATTGACAGAAGCTTGAATTCCATTACTCGACGGAGAGCATACAGTATTCAGTACCGATAAGGTCACACTTCCTCCTAAGGAATCCGTAACGAAATAATACCAAACTGTATTTTCGAGGGTCGGACTACCACAAGGGAATAATGGTTCTTCGGCAGGTGTTACGGTTGCATTGCTTGTTTGTGATATCGTTGTTGTTCCCAAACCAACATTGATTGCATTTGAGCAATGATCGTTACAGTTTGGCCATAATGAAGTGTTGGTGAACGCTGTGTCATTCTCGAATATTTGATCATACAAGCCATTCGGATATTCGACCCATACAGCAAGTGTGCTGCTATTGGTAGGTACATTTACGTTAGGTATTAGTACGGTTTGACTTTGTCCTTCAGGTATACTCAATCCTGTTAAGTTAACTGTAACTGTGCCTCCACCATTGATAGAATAATTTACATCAATGCTGTTTATTGTATCAGAAACCAAACATAATTTATCACTGTTGTAGATAGTGACCTCCATGTCATAGGTACTACCGTAACAACCATCAATAAATACAACAGCTGCATCAAGCGGCGTATCCGTTATGTGGAAATTATCAAATGCGAAGTAGTGATAGTTAGTGTAGTTAGGTTCGGAGTAGTAAGGTCTTCCGTAGAACCTGAACTTGACACAGTTTTGTCCGATCAAGTTGCACAAAGGAATTTCCATTGTGGTCCATTCATCAACTGGTGCAGTGTATGAATTTTGCCACCAGTTAGTAGCGTTGTACCAAGTCGCGGAAGGGCCAGAACCTAATTGTGTCCAAGTAACACCACCATTGGTTGTATATTCAACATGGAAATAGTCAGAAGGGTGTAGAGAGTGTTTAATATCAAACAATAGATATGGATTAGTCACAGAAGAGAAATCGAATACCGGACTCTCCACCCAGATAAAGGTTCCATCATTAGAACTCGTTGTCTCGACGTACCACGAGTCACCATAACCTTCAGGGCCATTTAAATAAGGCAATGCTCCAAGAACAAAGTTTCTTCCTCCATTGAGGGGAGGAGATTGTCCGCCGGGCAACCAAAATCCCGGACCGGAATTAAAGTCCTCATAATAAGGGAATGTATTGATCGTGATCTGATCTACAAGTATACTGATAGATGAGGTATCATTTGTGATATTGATATCAGTGGGAAGCTCAGTATATCCAACGAAGTCATACGTTCCAATTCCAGTCATATCAATTGTTGTACTAAAAGTATAATTCGTCGAAGTTCCGGGTGCTAAAGGTCCAGGAACAGTTCCAGTAAGAGTGGTATTCAATACTCCCGATATTTCACAGGCTACCGGAATGTTGGACATCGGCCCACAACTTAAATTCCATACGGTTACAGTAACATTTTGAGTGTTTGAGTACAAACAACCTTGATCAACAGGAGAAATAAATGCAGTAACGCTTACGTCACCACCATCTTTGATCTGCACATTATCGAAAGCGAAGTAATGGTAGTTGGTGTAAGTTGGTTCAGAGTAGTATGGTCTGCCATAAATACGAAGCTTGACGCATGCTTGTCCTGCGAGTGCACAAAGGCTTTTCTGGACCGTTGTCCATTGA
>SBGS01000014.1 GCA_006226555.1 Bacteroidota bacterium | reverse complement strand
ATCGATCTTCTTTTTTGCTAGCTCAAGCGCATTCAGTAAAGCCGCACTGGAAATTATCGCCGTTCCATGCTGATCATCATGCATGATCGGAATGTCAAGCTCCTCTTTGAGTCTTTTCTCTATTTCAAAAGCTTCAGGAGCTTTAATATCTTCAAGGTTTATTCCTCCAAATGTTGGGGCAATTGCCTTTACGGTCTGTATAAACTTTTCGGGATCGGAAGCGTCAACTTCAATATCGAAAACATCAATGTCTGCAAATATCTTAAATAACAATCCCTTTCCTTCCATTACCGGCTTCGAAGCCTCCGGCCCAATATCGCCTAACCCAAGAACTGCCGTACCATTTGATATCACGGCTACAAGGTTACCCTTGCTTGTATATTTGTATACGTCATCCTTATTGTCGGCAATCTTAAGACAAGGCTCTGCCACCCCTGGAGAATACGCAAGCGATAAATCACGTTGAGAGGTGTAGGGTTTGGTAGGAATCACCTCTATTTTCCCCGGTCTTCCTGAGGAATGATAGTCTAAAGCGTCTTGTTTTCTAATCTTAGCCATAAATGGGTTTATGAAGCTGACAAAGTTACTAAAATGCTCCGAACCACAAGATAATACCAAAAAAAAGGGGGCTTTCGCCCCCTTCTATTCGAATCAAATATTAATCAATTACTTGATAACAACATTTTCGATTTTAACACCTCTTTCAGAAGCAATTGAAACGATGTAGCTTCCAGCTGCCATTTCATTTACGTTGAAAGAAACTTCAGTTGCTCCGTTTACTTCATTTACTTGAGAAGCAAGAACTCTTCCTGAAAGATCCATGATAGAAACTGTGTAAGTTCCTTCGATTCCTGTGAAAGCAACATTCAATACATCATTTGCAGGGTTAGGGTATACAGAAACCTGATCAACTCCTAGCTCCTCGATTGATGCAGAAGAACCAGCACTTGTAATCTCTGTTGCTCCAACGTAGAACGACTGCAATGTGTTGTCTGAATCAATAAGCTTGATTTGAGAACCAAGAACATTTCCTGTGTAATTGAACACTTTGAAGTGAGATGTTGTTTGGTATCCCCAACCATCACCGTAGCTATCAGAAAGCTCGAATGTGATACAGTCCGTTCCTGCAGGTAAAGTAACATCCCAAGTTTGTGTAGTACTATTAGTCATTGAACCAACTGGTACATTCAAGATAGTTGCTCCTGACCCGTTCTTCACTTTGAATGAAGACTCGTCTGCCATGTAAGCATCTCCTTTCACTTCGATGCGAATCTTATCCGCTGTTCCAGTGTTACCACCGTTGAATGATCCAGTGAAAGAGTTATCAGCTACTGTAGGATCTGTAATTCCATTTGGATTAGCGATATCAACATTGAAGTTATTTGTAGCTGCATAAGTAAACGCTGAGCTATTCAAAGCAACTGCTTTTTTCTTGTTGTGATCCAAGTTCAACGCTGACAAGCTTTGATTGCTTGATCCACCATTCACACCGTAGTTGATGTCTAATGTGTTCAATGTGTTAGAACCGAAAGATCCAACGATGATCTTTGGTGCATAAGAACCGTTTTTACCAACACAGTTCTCATCTTGAAGACCTTGAGCATAAACGATACCAGCCTCAATTGTATTTGGCCAGTTGCTGAACGTAGGTGTAATTTTTGCTGCAGTAATGATCTCTCCTTGCTGAGCTTCAGACATGAAGGCGAAAACTTTGATCGCTCCTGGCTCAACATCGAAAGTGCTGAATGACGCCGGTAGCGTAATAGAGTAATTGATAATTCCTGTAGAACCTGTTGTCAATCCATTAACAGCTTCACCCCAAGTTCCGTTGATCATGTCACGAAGACAGTGGTCAAAGTCATAGATATCCTCTTCTGCAATGTATACATGAGTAGGGTTCAAAGAAGAGTTATACTGGAATGCAACCATATCATCCTGGTAATAACCGATTGTAAGGTAGTTTGTTGCAGATGAAGGCGTTCCTGTATAGTAGTACTCTACACTTACGTTCAACTGACGTGTTGTAACGTCGATTGAAGACTCGATGTAAAGGTTAACCGGAGAAACCTGGCTTTGGATCGCATTAACCTTTGCTGCCCAGTCACCACGGCTTAACGCCCCGTAACCTGTACCTGACTTACGGCTAACCCATCCCATTGGGTAACCACTTACCGGAAATGCGTCTGCGATCAATCCTCCAGTAGTTGTCTGAAGATTTCCTCCAAATACCGGATCTGTTCCCGCAAAACTTCCATCTTGAATTTTAATTGTTAAAGCCCCTGTAGGCTCTACTTGCTGTTCAGCGATCTTGTGACCATCAGGACACCATGTACAATAGTTACCAGTGTATTCTTCCAAAACGGCAACACGGTTTGTCGGCGTAGTTGACACGTTTACCTGAGCCGTTACGATTCCTGCAGTAGCAAGCATTGCTGAGCTGAGTAATAGTTTTTTCATAGTTCAATCATTTAATAGATACAAAACGTAAATTTAGGCGAAACAAAATCGAGTTAGCAAAAGAAATTCATGGTTTTTTTAGCGATAGTTAATGTGATTATTGTAAACCTAAGATTGTATTTATATGAATACCAAACCAAAACTTGTTGTTTTCTCAGGTGCCGGGATGAGTGCCGAGAGCGGAATAAGCACCTTTAGAGACAGCGGAGGATTGTGGGAGCAGTATCGAATAGAAGAGGTCGCCACGCCTGAAGCTTGGTCAAGGAACCCTGATCTCGTGACAGATTTTTACAATCAACGTCGTAAAGCAATTATTGAGGCGCAGCCGAATAGCGGTCACATTGCTATTGCAGAATTGGAAAAGCATTTTGATGTTCAGGTGATAACACAAAACATTGATGACCTGCATGAGCGAGCAGGCAGTACGTCTGTATTGCATCTACACGGAAATATAAGACTAGCCAAATCCAGCGGTCCCGATCAGGAAGAGGCATATTTTAATATCGAAGGCTGGGAGCTACAAGAAAATGACCTTTCTCCTAGCGGGTATCGTCTTAGACCTCATGTTGTCTGGTTTGGTGAAGCTGTACCAGCTTACGATACGGCAGTCGACATTTTGAGTGACTGTTCTGTTCTATTAGTCGTCGGAACCTCCCTTCAGGTGTACCCCGCAGCAGGTCTTATACATTACGCTCCCTTGGAATCTCAAAAATTCATCATCGACCCAAACACCGAGGAACTGCCTGTACCAAAGGGGTTTAACAAAATTAATTCCCAGGTTGGAGAAGGAATCTCACAATTTATAGAAATGATCTTCTAGATCACTTCTTCTTGTTGTACTCCTTTACGAAGTTCTCGATTGCTCCAGTCATAGAAGGAGCGTTTGGTTGAGGCGCATGCAGATCCAATCGCAAATTGTGCTTTACAACAGCATTCGCCGTTGTCGGACCAAATGCTGCGATCAACGTATCGTTTTGTTTGAAATTTGGAAAATTCTTAAACAGGGATTCCAATCCAGCGGGACTGTAGAAGACCAGCATGTCGTAATAAACATCTTCCAAATCCGATAGATCTGCCGCAACGGTACGGTATAAAACGGCCTTTGTGAAGTCAATTTCGTTCTCAGTAAGTGTCTCAGGAATCTTATCGCGAAGAATATCCGTACAAGGCAAAAGGAATTTCTCCTTTTTGTGCTTTCTCAGCACATCTACAAGATCAACAATTGTCTGCTTACCAAAGAATATCTTTCTTTTACGATAAGTAACATACTTCTGAAGGTAATACGCAACAGCCTCAGAAATACAGAAATATTTCATCGTATCCGGCACCTCAAATCTCATTTCTTCCGCAATACGAAAGAAGTGATCTACTGCTGTTTTGGAAGTCAGAATTATTGCTGTATGTTCAGATAAATTGACTTTTTGTTTACGAAACTCTTGCACAGGTACACCTTCAACCTGAATAAATGATCTAAAATCGATCTTCAGGTTGTACTTGCTGGCAAGGTCAAAATACGGAGACTTTGTCCCTTCCGGTTTTGGTTGCGAAACTAGAATTGTCTTGAGCGCCAATTTGGTTAGTTTTTGTTCGACTTTGTGTTCAAAATCCTAAGCAAAAGTGGCAAATAAAACCACTAAGGGTAAGATTTCGAGCGTGCAAAGATATAAAATAATATAATACCAAGACACTCCGCGAGACCATGTTGCATGAGCGCTTCTAACTATCCGCCAGAAGGTTACTATAGAAAATACAACTCCGCTAACCATGAGAATTTCCCTATGGTGAACAAGGTCAATTGAATACATGATCAACAGAAATGACAGCAAAAAGCCTGTTACATGTAATGACGTAAAATTGATGAGGATTGGCACCCTAAAGACATCCAGTTCTCCTGAAAAAAAACCAATCAGTACAAGAAAAAACTGACTGATCAGGAAATACAAAACAGGGGCAGCAAGGAAGATCAGATCATAAAATGATTGAAATTCCATTTGACCTTTATACTCCAACAAAAACTGATAACTGAAAAATAAAGTTGTAACGATGTAATTCACCGTCATGAGAATTCCGGGCAGTAGCTGTAAACTCTTTGATTCCTTTGAATATGAACGGATCGTACTCGAACGTATAAACATTGCTGACATTGTGGGAACCAAAGCGCCGTGGGAAATTCTGGAGAGTGCTATCAATGTGAATGAAACAGCTATGAACAGATAATACCAGTTTTTACTGGTAACAGCTCTTTCTGTAAGTTCAAATACATATTCGTTCATCACTCCGGCAACTTATTTTTCAAAGGTAGAACTTGTAACTGTATAATACTTAACGTACTTAGAAAATATAGTTAAATTTGCCTTGCAAAATACATATCATATGAGAACTGATCTATACACACATCCTGATTATTACAATATGGATGACCTTCTTTCAGAAGAACACAAATTAGTGAGAGATGCCGCTAGAGCATGGGTAAAGAAGGAAGTCTCTCCAATTATCGATGAGCATTATGAAAAGGCTACTTTTCCTATGCATTTGCTTGCCGGACTAGGAGAAATTGGCGCATTCGGACCTTATATCCCTGAAGAATATGGAGGACCTGGATTAGATCAAATTTCATACGGTTTGATCATGCAAGAATTAGAGCGTTGCGATTCAGGATTGCGTTCAACTGCTTCCGTACAGAGTTCTTTGGTAATGTATCCGATTTGGAAATACGGAACAGAGGAACAAAAGCAAAAATATTTGCCAAAATTGGCAACGGGAGAAATGATGGGTTGTTTCGGGTTAACTGAACCTGACCATGGTTCAAATCCCGGAGGAATGATCACGAATTTTAAGGATGCGGGTGATCACGTTATTTTGAACGGTGCTAAAATGTGGATTTCAAATGCACCGTTTGCAGATATCGCCGTTGTATGGGCAAAAGATGAGAATGGACGTATTCACGGTTTGGTAGTGGAAAGAGGAATGGAAGGATTTTCAACTCCTGAAATGCACGGAAAACTTTCTCTTCGTGCTTCCGCTACAGGAGAGTTGATCTTCGATAACGTTAAGGTTCCAAAGGCCAACATACTGCCGGGAAGAACAGGGTTAGGCGCTCCACTCAGCTGTCTAGATTCTGCTCGTTTCGGAATTGCATGGGGAGCTTTGGGAGCAGCAATGGATTGTTATGATCAGGCATTGCGCTACTCTAAAGAAAGAACACAATTCGGTGTTCCGATCGGTTCTTTTCAGTTGATCCAAAAGAAGTTGGCTGAGATGATCACTGAAATAACAAAGGCACAACTGCTTACATTCCGATTGGGACAATTGAGAAATGAAGGTAAAGCTACATCTGCTCAGATCTCCATGGCCAAAAGAAATAACGTAGAGATCGCTTTAAACATAGCGAGAGAAGCGCGTCAGATCCACGGTGGTATGGGTATTACAAGCGAATACTCTATCATGCGCCATATGGCCAACCTTGAGTCAGTTGTGACTTATGAAGGAACACACGACATTCATTTGTTGATCACAGGTATGGACGTTACCGGAATTCCTGCTTTCACAAGAGAAATGCCGGACTTAAGTAAAATGTAATAAAACTTACGATAAAGAAAAGGGAGGTCTAGGCCTCCCTTTTTTGTTGTCTATACTTTTTGAGGGGGAAACACTCGAAATTTTGGGCACGAATAGTTATACCTTTGCAGTAACTAATGCTTAAGGTGCTGTTTTGAAAACAGTTACGAAAGAAAACAACCGCTATGATTAGAACACTACTACTGACGTTAAGTTGTACATATCTGCTGGGGATCAGTTCATATGCACAAACAACCAATGCATTTCGAGTGAATTATGACCAAGCTTTACTCGACCTTACAGGAAATGCAGTAGAAGCACTCACTCCGTCAAATTATGTTATTGCCGGAACGAATGTGACATTCATTCCTATTTATGGAACTATCACACAAATAGATGGTGCGGGGAACCTTGTTTGGTCCAAACGATACTCAGATGCGTCATTCGGATTTCAGCTGAATGATATCAAACGGGATGATGCTCTCGGAGAATATTACTTGTGCGGGGGAAGTGATTCGGATGGAGCAATGTTCATGCGTGTTGATGCAGCAGGTAATGTGATCGTTTCAAAAAAATTCTCCATTAATGAAGCTGATGGAGCGTACTTTAACCGCGTAATAAAAACATCAGATGGAGGATATGTCGCAGTTGGTTACGTTACAGGACATAATCCCGATGGTGCCGGGCCAGAAGTCTATTTTGCATCTCAAACATGTACAGATGGCGATGGTAATACCGATACAGAGTATTTCGGTTCTCCCTTGATCGTAAAATTAAACAGCAATGGTGATCACGTCTGGCACAAAGTATTTAGGTACTATGATAATGCTGCTAAAAATCCAGGCGATCGTATCTATAACGATGCCTCATTCGTTGATGTAGTAGAAGTTTCTGATGGATACGTGGCAGTGGGAAGTTATGATGTAACAGACTACAGCCCCAATGCTGATTGCGATGATACTTCACCAACAGATGCTATCATTTTAAAAACAACAACCGCAGGAGCAATCACTTATCACAGACAGTTCGATAATCTTGACTTCAGTTCAGGTCAAAATAGTAAGTATTTCGGCGCAATAAATAAAACGAGTGCAGGAGCACCAATTGCCGTAGGTTATGACAATGGTAGAGAATGGATAACAAAATACCCATCCAGTGGAGGATGGGGACTAACATTTAGTCGATTATTCACCTATTCATCGAGTTTGTTCGGTACAGATCCAGTTGACAATTCTCAGATCTTCGAAGTAAATGGTGGTACCGACCTAGTAACTATGGGTATGTACCTTAAATTCGGATTTACACCTGATTTCAGAAACGCACTACACCGCGTCAACAGCACTGCGACAACCAACGTATGGACAAAAACCTACACTTTCGGAATGTTGGGTGCTTTTCTTCCCAGAGGATCACAGGTTTCAGATGGTGGATATATCATGTCTTCCATGACTGCAGGTATAAGCTGGGACTACCACGTTATTAAAACCGACCCTTCGGGAGACACTCCTCTTGCGTCTTGTGCACCTACCACAATTACACCATCGGCGGCTCCAGGTCCTACAACGATTGCTGATCCGTATTACAATGTTTGGTCAGGTACAGTTGGTCCACAAGGTTTAACAGTTATCGTTCAGTCCATTACTCCAACTCAGTCCGTTCAGTGTTCTTACATCACCTGTACAGCACCAACTATAACAACACAACCTTCGGATAATACGCTTTGTTCAACCGATTCTGACGTGTTATCAGTTGTCGCATCTAGTGGTCCATATCAATGGCAATATAATAATGGTGGGACATGGGAAAACGTAACAAATGGATCTCCTGCAGGATTTTCTTACGCGAACGGAACAACTGATGTTCTAACGATAAACACCTCTGGAGCAGCTCAAGGGACGTATCAATTTCAGGTACTCGCTGGAACTCCAGGATGTGAAGCAACCTCCAACACTGTAACAATCACTGTCCCGGGAGCAAATCAGTTGGCTCCAACAGGTTCTGTTTGTAGCGGTACTGCATTAAACTTTGAAGCACTTCCGAGTTCAGGTGCCACTTATGCCTGGACAGTAACAGCTCCTGGAGGAACTTCTGCTTCCCCTACTTCAGGTATAGGACAAACATTTACGTTCACTCCTACTAACACTACCGGTAGTGATCAGACCTTTGACGTGAATGTAGACATTACCTATAATGGTACAACCTGTCCTTCGAACTTCTCTACAACGGTGTTCTCCGTTCCTTCTACACCAGTGGTTGGTACAATAACACAGCCAACATGTTCCGTTCCTACAGGTAGTGTGGATCTCTCCGGACTTCCATCGGGAAGCTGGACAGTAACAGTTTCGCCGGGTGGTGCAACTCAAACTGGATCAGGCTCTACAGCAACAGTTTCAGGATTGGCAGGTGGAAGTACTTACACTTTTACAGTTGAAAATGCTGCCGGATGTGTTTCTTCGAGTTCAACTGGTGCAATTTTGAACACCGCTCCCTCATCTCCTTCAACGCCAATAGTTGGTACTATAACACAGCCAACTTGTTCTACTTCAACCGGAAGTGTGGATCTTTCAGGATTACCATCAGGAAACTGGACGATAACAGCAAATCCGGGTGCAATAACACAAACAGGTTCGGGAAATACAGCCACTTTCACAGGTTTAAACCCAAACACATACACATTTACTGTAACGAACGATCTGGGATGTACCTCCTTGGCAACAGCGAATGTGACGATCGATCCACAACCTGTAACTCCTACAGCTCCAATAGTAGGAACGATAACACAACCGAACTGCTCTACAGCTACCGGAAGTGCTGACCTTAGCGGACTCCCATCCTCCGGAAACTGGACATTAACAGTTTCACCAGGTGGTGCCACTCAGACCGGATCAGGAACCACCGCAACTATTAGTGGATTAACAGCGAATGGCACGTATACAGTAACAGTTACAAATGATGCGGGATGTACTTCTGTTTCATCATCAAATATCGTGGTTGATCCTCAACCGGCTACTCCATCTGCTCCTTCATTGGGCACGGCAACACAACCAACATGTACAGTAGCTACAGGTAGCGTTGACCTTAGCGGACTCCCATCCTCCGGAAACTGGACCATCACGGTTTCACCTGGTGGTGCGACTCAAACAGGAACAGGAACCACCGCAACTGTAGGTGGGTTGACTCCAGGCTCGTATACCTTCACCGTTACTAACGATCAAGGGTGTACTTCAGCAGCAAGTTCTTCTCAAACCATAGATCCTGTTCCAACAGGGCCTAATGCACCTACAGGTACTGTTACGCAGCCAACGTGTTCTGTTCCAACAGGAACTATTGAGGTGACTGCTCCTACCGGTGCTAATTATACTTACTCGATTGACGGGACAAATTATCAGGCATCAACCACAATTAGTGGACTCACGCCTGGAACTTATACAATCACAGTTTTGGATAACGCTACGGGATGTAGTGCTACTTCGGTATCGAACTACACCATTGACCCTGTCGTGGGCGCACCTGTTATTACTTTGAATACACAAACAAATGTAACCTGTGCGAATGGGTCTGATGGAGCACTGGACCTCACGATCACAGGTGGTGTTGCTCCTTACACGATCGCCTGGACACCGAATGTTGGGACTTCAGAAGATATCAATAACCTTTCGGCTGGTAGTTATACTATACTGGTTACTGACAACCTAGGTTGTTCTTCGACGAATACGTATAGCATAACTGAACCGAATGCTATTTCAGGAAATGGAACTGTAACAGATATTGATTGTTCTAATGCTACTTCCGGAGGCGTTTCATTAGCTGCTACTGGAGGTTCAGGTAATTACACTTATTCTTGGTCTCCGAATAATGAGATAACACCATCGATCTCCAATGTTCAACCAGGAAATTATTCTGTTACAATTACAGATGATAATGGATGTGCTGTTACAGAAAACTACTCGGTTGGAACTACAGGAAGTCTAAATGTAGACGCAACACCTGAGTATTCCGTAATCACAAGCGGAGAATCAGTAGACCTTACCGTTACTGGAGCAACAGATTATACTTGGACACCATCTACTAATCTTTCCTGTAGTGATTGTTCTGACCCGATAGCTACTCCATCAACAACTACATCATACATTGTTACAGGGACAGATGCACTTGGATGTTCTGGATCTGATACAGTATTAATTGTAGTTGAACTTGATTGTGGAGAGCTGTTCGTACCTACTATATTCTCTCCAAATGGTTCAGGACCGGCAGCCAATGAAACACTTTGTGTATTTGGTGAATGTTTGGAGACCATTCAGTTCAGAGTATTTAACAGATGGGGAGAATTAGTTTTTGAAACGGAAAGTGCATTCAACTCTGCTCTTGGGAACCAAAACGAAGTATGCTGGGATGGCAACTTCCGAGGAAAACCGGTACAGGAAGGTGTGTTTGTTTACACACTTTATGCAAAGAAAACAAATGGCGATGTTATCGAAACATCCGGTAACATAACAGTAGTAAGATAATTACAAGCAATTCAATGATTATGAAAGCGACTAAAATATTAACTACGATGACCATGATCCTGGGATCTATCTATGGTTTCGCACAGGATGTACATTTCTCTCAGATGGAAATGTCTCCATTAAATTTGAATCCTGCTTTGGCGGGTGCAAATGCTCCCATGACAGGAATTGTGAATTATCGCACACAATGGAACAGTGTTGCTACTCCTTTTAATACCATCGCTGCGTCATACGACGCACGTTTCAATGAAGGTCAATTCCAGAAAAAAGGGATTATAGCGGGAGGTATTAATTTCTACAATGATAATGCAGGAGATAATCGCGTTAGTACAACCAATGTTTCTGTTAATCTTGCTTATCACCTGATCATGGACAATTCACATACTTTGGGGTTGGGAATCTATGGTGCTTACGGTCAACGTGCTATAAATGCAAATAATGGTAAATGGGCTTCGCAGTATGATGGAACTTCCTATAACTCAACTATCGTACCTGGTGAAACGTTCAATTCATCGACCTTCAGTTACATGGATGCAGGTGCAGGATTGTTATATACGTACCGTAAAGGTGAGGGATATATGACTCAAAACAACGATCAGGTTATAAATGCCGGCCTTGCTTTTTATCACGTTAATGCACCTAGCTATGGTTTCATAGAAAACTCAAATGAACAGCTCCATATGAGAATTTCTGCATTTGCGAATGGTGTTATCAGTTTATCCAATTCACATGGTGCTCTTGTTCCGGGTGTTTATTTCAACTCACAGAAATCCGCTCGTGAGATCTTATATGGTATGTCCTATCGCTATACAATTTCTGAAGGTTCAAAAATGACAGGACGAAATAAACCTACGCACCTCTATTTCGGATTATTCAACCGTTGGGGTGATGCTGTGATACCGAGGTTCATGTTTGAGTGGTACACGCTAACAGTAGGATTCGCCTATGACGTAAACATTTCAAAACTGACGGACGCATCAGGAGCCAGAGGAGGAATGGAATTTTCACTCAAGTACACGATGGAAACAGGTGGTGTATCTAAAGCTAAGATCAGATAATTAGTTAGGCAACACTTCACTGAGTACGAAAGAACTATGAACGTTTGCAATGGATGGAATAGCAGTAAGCTCATTCTTCAAAAAATGTTCATATTCCTCCATATCTGACACGGAAATAAATAACAAATAGTCGTGGTCTCCTGCGACGTGAAAACATTGTTCTACCTGTTTTAGACCAACCACTTTTTTCTCGAAACCTTCGAGTAGCTCCAATTTGTGTTCACGCAAGGTAACATGGCAAAAAACACACAAGCCGCGTCCGATCTTCTTTCGATCCAGTTCAACAGTATAACGATCAATAACACCTGTTCGTTCTAATCGTTTTATTCGTTCGAAAGTTGGTGTTACAGATAATCCAACCTGACTGGCAATTTGTTTAACACTCTGTTTAGCATTTTCCTGAAGGCATTCAATAATCGCCTGGTCAATAAGATCTAGTTTTTCCATAGTTTAAAATTCTGGTATATTGGCAATACAGCACTAATCATAGAATTATATTCTGAATAAAGCAAATTAAAAGAATTATTTTCTC
>SBGS01000088.1 GCA_006226555.1 Bacteroidota bacterium | reverse complement strand
GCAGAACGTTCTGCAAACCTTGAGGAATACCCAATAATCAACAAGTCAGTATTCATGGAACATTTTGATGAAATCAATACGGTTGGGATAAAACTTGATGAGGCATTTAAAGTTGCAAGCGAGGCGGAGGTTTCTCGAGATTTTTCATCTATGATCAATGGAATCACGATTGGGTTATCTTCCGGTACAAGTGGTAACAGGGGAGTTTTTTTAGCTTCGGAGGATGAACGAGCTCAATGGGTAGCGGCAGTGCTTGATCGGGTTATTGGATTCAAATTGAGGAAGCGCACTGTGGCTTTCTTTCTGCGAGCCAACAGTAACTTGTATGACTCCGTGAAATCGAACGTACTCCGATTTGAATTTTTTGATCTGCTTCGAGATCTATCCGAACATATTGATCGATTAAATACTTCGCTACCGAATATTTTAGTCGCTCAGCCGAGTATGTTGATAGAACTTGCAGGAGAAGTGGAAAAGGATAGACTTAAAATTTCACCGGAGAAAATAATATCAGTCGCAGAGGTGCTCTATGAAGAAGATAAAAAATATCTTGAATCCGTCTTTCAACAGAAAATACATCAGGTGTACCAATGTACAGAAGGATTCTTGGCTTCAACGTGTGAGCATGGAACCTTGCACTTTCATGAAGATTTCTTCATCATTGAAAAGAAGTATATTGATGAAGAAAGAGATCGTTTTCACCCAATTATTACGGATCTTGAAAGAAGCTCACAGCCGGTCATCAGGTACGAGTTGAATGATATCATTATCGAAAAAGAAAGCTGCCCTTGCGGTAATGACTGGATCGCGATCGAAGCGATCGAAGGAAGATCAGATGATGTATTGCGTTTTATAGACAAGGATCAAAATAATGTGCGCATTTATCCGGACTTTTTCCGCCGCGCAATCATTATGTCAAATGCAAATATTAGAGACTATGCCTTGATTCAAAAGACGAATAGTGAACTAGAGTTGTTTGTCAATGGTGACGACCATTCATTTGAAGCAGCAAAAAATGGTGTGTTAAATCTTTTGGCGGATCATCATGTGCACGAAGTATCGATCGAACGGATCGACTCAAATAAAACAGAGAAAGGCAATAAACTTAGAAGAATAAGATATGATCACAGGTAAACCAATAAGAATTGTATCCATGGGGAAGTATCTTCCTCGTCAAGTACAATCGAATGAGATCGAAGAGAAGCTCGGAATCCCAAAAGGTTGGTCGGAGAAGTATTCAGGTGTATCGACTCGTCATCATGTGACAACTGAATCGAATGCTGATATGGGTGCAAAGGCTGCTCAGATCGCCTTGGATAAGGCAGGCTTAAAATTGGCAGATATTGATATGATCATCTCAGCAGGAGGAACTTTTGATTATGCTATTCCTAATCAAGCAAGTGTGATCAAGAACGAGATGAAGGACGGAAATAAGGTCCATGTTGCAGCAATTGATATTGATAGTACTTGTTTGAGCTTTGTTGCTGCGGTTGATATCGCAGCAAATATGCTGGATGGAAAAAGAATGAAGAATATCCTGATCATAAGTGCAGAGATTGCGTCAAAGGGACTAAATCCCGAAAATTGGGAAACAAGTACTCTATTTGGTGATGCTGCCGTTGCTGCGATCCTTCAATACGATGAATCTTCTGATTCCCTGTTTATTAAAGGTGGGCAAAGAACCTATTCAAAAGGTGTTTATAATACCATTATCAAGGGAGGAGGCTTGAAATACTATCCAAGTGAGTTTCCTTATGATAGAGAATTGTATTCATTTCAAATGAATGGTATTCAGTTACTACGGATGGCCAAAAAGAAAATTCCGGAATTTATGGATTGGTTTTATACTGACCTACCGTTGACCTTTAAAGATACACCTGTTATTATTCCTCATCAGGCCTCTAAAATGGGAATGATCATTATTGAGAATTTGTACGACCTTGAAGAAGGTCAGATCAAGTCAACGCTCAGTAAGTATGGAAATTGTATCGCCGCATCGATTCCATTAACGCTTCATGATTGCATAGAGTCGGGAGAAGTAAAAAGAGGAGATATTTGTTTGTTAAGTGGTACTTCGGCAGGTTTTTCAATAGGTGGGGTCTTAATTAAGTATTAACATTGGACCTCAGGCTAACATTGAACATAGTATTTGGTGTTTTCTCGTTTCAACGAGGTAACATGCGCTTCTTTAATCTGAAGAGGTTAGTAATTACGCTTATTATCTTACCGATTTTCACCTGCTTACTGATCATTAACAATGTATTCCTGTTACTGGACTTTTTGCTGTTTCCAAGGTTTCTTTTACAGAAAATTGTTAAACCGGTATTTATTATTTCCGCTCCGAGAAGTGCAACCACCTTTTTATATCATAGGTTAGCAGAAAATGGATCAGACTTTACCTGTTTTAAGTTATGGGAGATCGTTTTTGCCCCCTCGATCTTTCAAAAGTATATGGTCATTTCTTTTTTTAAGTTGGATCGATTATTTGGAAGTCCCATCAAGAGAGTGATCTTATACATCGAAAAGAAGCTGCTGAAAAGAATAAATGAAATTCATCTCATCAGTGCCGAAATGCCTGAAGAAGATGAAGCCGTTTTACTCTGGAGTCTTAACTCACTTTATTTAAACTTTTTCTATCCAGATTCACACTTTTTCGATAAGTATTTATTGTTTGATGATGCTTTGTCCCATCGTCGAAGAAGAAATTTAATGATGAAATACAAAAGATACTTACAGAGACACAATTATGTATTCAATAGAAAAGGGGAGAGAACATTTTTGTCTAAAAATCCTCTTATGATGTGTAAGCTTGAATCATTGCAAGACACTTTTAACGATGCACGTATAATTAATATCAATAGATGTCCTGCTCATGTAATCCCGTCCACAATCAATCTTAACAACACGATCTACTCTTTTTTTACTTCAATAAAATCAAGAGATGAGGTGAATAAACGTACAACAGATATATTGATAAGCTGGTACAAAATGGCGTATAATGCTATTGAGACTAAATATGGTAAAAACTGTATAAAATTGGATTTCACTAAGCTTGTAATTGGTGATAGGGAGACGGATTCTCTTTTGTCTAAATTTTTACAGATCGATTTACATCCTATTTCAAAGGATAATAACAAGAAACATAAAAGTAAGCAAGCGTATGAGGGGATTGATGAACGAACAAGATTGTTGGTCGAAAATGAGTTGCCATTTATGAAACCTTATTGTAACTAATTTGATTAAGGAAAACAAAATACTGATCAACGGTCTTAAGATCAACTATGCAACAGCCGGAAATGGCGCACCTTTGATTTTCGCGCACAACGGTGGTGGCTTCTGGCAAAGTTGGCTTTATCAGATCGAACATTTTTCCAAAGATTATCAGGTTTTTGCAATTGATTGGCCCGGGTTTGGAGAATCCGAAAGCTCTAATGGGTTGTTATCGTTGGATCTTCTTGTGGAAACACTGAGCTCATTTATTGAAGAATTAGATCTAAAAAATGTGAATTTGATCGGTAATTGTATTGGAGGATCGGCAATGTATAGGTATGCTCAGCTCTATCCAAATAATGTCAGTCGATTGATCATATTTAATATTTGTCCTGGAGATCTTATTTTACCACGAGTGCTATTCAGAACGTTTATTCCTTCACTTAACAATAAACCTCGTTCGAAGTTTCTTGTGGAGAAAGTGCTCACTTTTGTATTTCTAAGAACTTTTGTGCGAAGAAAATTCCCCAAAATATTATTCAAGAAAGCTTACGATAAAGAAACGGATCTATATAAAAAGTACATTGAAAAGTTTAAAACAGACAAACAAACGAGATCTCGGATTAATCTACTTTTTTCGGTTCACACCTATACGGCTGAGCACTATTTGTTGGATTTACCGCTCGTAGAGCACATGATGATCTGGGGAGCGGAAAATGCCGTTACATCATATGAGATTCACGGAAGATATCACATGAGTCTGCTTAAATCTAACATAGACCATGTAGTTGAAGGAGGAGGGCATTTATGTATGTATGAACAACCGGAACTGGTGAATAAGTTTATCAGAGATTATTTAAACGAAAATTAATATGGAAATTCAATTCTACATATTTCTATTGTTTTTTGTTTTAGCTGTGGCATTTGAAGTATTCTACAGCCAGAAACACAATTTGCAGCTTTATAATTTCAAGGATTCGGTTGTCAGTATGACACTCGGAATCACAGCGGTACTTATGCGTGTTCTGTTGAAAAGTACATGGTTAGGATTATGGATTTTTTTATCACAATTCGCCATTTTTAAAATTGAAGACACTTGGCTTGTTTGGCTAGCTTTATTCTTCCTAAATGAATTTCTTTTTTATTGGTTTCATAGATTGAGTCATGAAATTCGGATACTTTGGGCTGTTCATGTAAATCATCATTCTTCTGAAATGATGAATTTCACAACAGCGGCGCGACTACCACTTTTTAACTTTGTTCTTCATATGATTTTTTGGTCCCCTTTTGTTTTAATTGGGTTCGATCCATATATGGTTTTTGCAATTTCCAACATTAGTTTCTTGTTTGCTGTTTTTCAGCATACTCAGATCATCGGAAAGCTGCCGGCAATAATTGAATACATATTTGTTACTCCAGAACATCATAGATTACATCATGCGTCGAATCCGACGTATATCAATCATAATTATGGTGCAATATTTATCGTTTTTGACAGATGGTTTGGAACCTTCAAGGAAGCAGATCCAAGTGAACCGATCGAATATGGCATAACGAAGAACATTAAAACGTACAATCCCGTTAAAGTTGTTTTTCACGAATGGATAGATATGTTCAGAGAAAAGAAAAATGCATGATAACTTCTGAGTTATTTGACGATATAATTCCCTCTCAGCTTTAAAAACGGTCCCCCTTCGGTTATTCCAGTTACATGTATTAAGAGGTTTTCTTTTCGAACGATCTTGATTTCAAGATCAAGTTCTGTTGTTTTCCGTGGATCAAGAATGTGAAGGAATTTACAGTCTGTGAGGCTTCCTAAAACAACTTTTTTTTCGAGGTAGAATTCGAGTAATTCATGCACGATCTGCAATTGTATCACTCCCGGTGTTACCGGAAAGCCTGGGAAGTGACCTTGATAAATGATGTGCTCATTTTGTAGCCTGAGCTTACAGCTAAACCCCTCAGAGCTGCTCTCCAATGATAATATCTCGTAAAAGTCGTTGAGAAGTGTCAATGCTTTTCAATTAAAGTTAAACCCAGGTTTGTCTCTACCAGATTATTGTAAACCAAAATGCTCTTTACAGTGGGACGATGTTTCAATAGATCTATTGCATAGCCAAATGCGAATCCACTATTGGTGAAATAGTCTCCGCAAAGAGAGGTATAATCTACGAGCTTGTTTTCAGGGAACGCGACAAGATCTTCCGGAATATTGTTCGAATAAGAGGAATATAAGATCAAATCGAGATCATCCATAGTCTTTTCATTTTTATCCAGAAATGAGCTTAGAATGGAATGTGTATCGACCACATTGGAGTTTGGTTCTACACTTTTAACAACTATATTCTCATCTGTATTTTCTTGCTTAGAGGTCAGAAAAAAAGCTGCTCCGGCTCCTTTTTTCACATGTTTTTTTGCGCGCAAATAATAAAAGAGATCAAACAATACATTTTCTGATTCATCCGAAGAACCAAACAAAATATGGTCCACACCTTCACGATCTAAGAGATAAGCATCGAACAAAGCATGCTCAAATGAAAGACTGTTTTGCGTATGGGTATTGTTGTAGCGATTGTTCTTCAGGAAAAGCGAGATCTGCCCTGCGATCGTGTTGTGTGTCGATTGAATGAAAGGGGTAGGAGAGATCAATCCTCCGTTTGAGGTAATAATACTGTCCAGAAATTTTAAGGTATGTGCACTGCTTCCCATGCTTGTGCCGACGATAATGGCACCTGGTGTTATTTCAGAAAAATTATCCAGGCAAGCTTTTGTGCAAGCGAGACCCATTTTAACTGCATCGGTCATTCTTCTGCGTTCCATTGGAGGAATGATATCCTTGTATTCGGGATGTAAAACACTCTCCAGATACGTTTCCTGAGAAATTACCTCCGAAAATGCCTCTTTTTTGTAGGTGTCCTGATGAGATATGAGTGCACTTGAAATGATCCGCATCTTAGGCTTTGCTAAATATTAGACTGGTACAATTTCCACCGAACCCGAACGAGTTACTTAGTACATGGTTTAATGGTTTCGCGAGAGGATCGTTAAGCACAGGAGAGTGCTCTTGATCAAATGGTACGATGCAGTTTAGATTTTGCCACACTTTATGCTGCTGGATCGCAAGGACACAGAATGCGCCCTCAATTGCACCTGCCGCTGCCAGAGTGTGACCTGTAAATCCTTTAGTTGAACTAAATAAGGGGAATTTATCCGTAAACACTTTCTTCAGCGCAGTTAGCTCAGAAAGATCATTGTTTTGGGTTCCTGTTCCATGCGCATTGACATAATCAACCTCATCCGGTGTAATTCCAGCCACTTCGATGGCTTCTTTCATCGTAATTGAGGCGCCAATACCCTCAGGAGAGCTGGCGGTCTGATGGTAAGCATCGGTTGCATTTGACCATCCTGAAACCAAGCATAGCGTATTGTTTTTTGTTCTTTCCAGGCTGAAATCATTTTCTAGAACCAGATAGGCTGCACCTTCTCCCAGCGTCAAACCGCTTCTGTTCTCATCAAATGGAGTACAGGGTTTTTCTGAATAAATGTTAAGCGAAGAAAATCCATTGATGTTGAACTCAGCAATTGGGTCAACTCCACCCACAAGGACCCTGTCTAAAATCCCTGAACGAATTAGTCTTGCACCATACATAATGGCATTGGCTCCGGAAGAACAAGCGGTAGAGCTCGTATCAATAAAACCACTGATTCCCAATTTCTTTCCAATAAATTCTGCAGATTCTCCATTTTCGAAGGTGAGAATTTCTTTACTGTTTTGTGCCTGATGCTCGAAGTCATTGCGATAGATCTGCTCCATTTTATCCAGACCACCAAGCGATGTTGCAGAAACGATTCCCGTTCTAATTTTAGCGTCTCCAGTATTATTTCCCCATGCTTCTGCAGCAGCTTTGAGTGCAAGAAGATTTGTTCTGGAAATAAGTTCGTCATTGATGCCTAAAACTCTTTTGAGCTCATCATCCGACAGTTGAACTTCACTTAGAAAAATGTTATGCTTCAAAGAGCGTTTTATTCCCGACTTTCCGTGAAGCAAGCTGTCTAGGTTTTCGGAAACGTTAAGTCCGATACCGGAAACAATTCCTATACCTGTAACAGCAATTTTCATGTGTTATTGACCTTTTTCTTCAATAATATAATCGACCATAGTGTTGATCGACTGCAATACTTTACGACCAACCTCTTCATTAGGGATCTTTACCCCATAGTATCTCTCCATGATCACCACAAGCTCCAATGCATCAATTGAGTCTAAGCCCAATCCTTCAACGAAAAGTGGAGCATCATTTTCTATGTCATCGGGCGTTATATCTTCTAGGTTTAATTCCTCGATAATGTATTCCTTGATCTCTCTTCTTAATACTTCCGGGTCTAAATTCATCGCTTTGTATTAGTATGTTGCGGCAAGCTTCACCTCGCACGTTAAAAGTAATTCTTCTCCTTGATATACACTACCGGAGATCAGGAACATGTTTTCAAATTCATGAATGATCTCCACTTCGGTGGTTATTGTTTCTCCCATTCTTGGTAGGCAATTCAGCTTAAGGTTTTTTATTCCGCCTAAAAATCCATCTTTGAAGCGCTTATGACTGTTTCTTCGTGTATAGCTTAAACCGGCTGCACTGGACTGACAAATGTTTTCAATCAACGCAAATTCCCTTAATTCCTGATGATCCAGAAACAGATTCTTTTCATCGATGTAAAACTTGGTAACAAACCGGATGTCATTCGCCTGAATCAATTCATCAACCATGATAAATGGATCTCGTTGAGGGATATATCGACCAATATGTTTTTTTTCGATGATCATCAGCAGTAAAGTCCTCCGTTAATATTGATGACGCTGCCATTTATATAACCGGCTTTTTCCGAGGCCAGAAAACTTACAAGATCAGCGACTTCTTCAGGTTCACCAATTCTTCCGGCGGGAATGAATTTTTGATAAGTACCGATCACTTCATCCGATACCATTTCGGTTTTTATGAACCCGGGAGCAACTGCGTTAACCGTTATTCCTTTTTTACCGATCTCCTGAGCAAGTGCTTTCGTCGCACTGATCATACCTCCTTTGGCAGCAGAGTAATTGAATTGACCAGCGTTCCCTTTAACTCCACTTAAGGAGCTGATATTAATGATCCGCCCAAACTTTTGCATAACCATGTCTTTAAGAACGAATTGCGTTAGATTGAACATTCCTTTTAAAGAAGTGTCAATAACACTATCCCATTCGGGTTCAGTCATCCAAAGTAAAAGGTTGTCTTTTGCAACGCCTGCATTATTCACTAAAACTGTGATGATCTTATCGGGATTACTAGTTTTCCACTTTTCCAGAGTCGTTGAGACCTCTTCTCTGTCAGATACATTGAATTTCAGCAATTCGGCTGATATGTTTTCAGAGTGTAAAAGATCAAGCGTATCTTGTGCAGCTTTTTCATCAGAATGATAGTTCACAAGGATGTGAAGGTTGTGGTCTACACCAAGCGTCTTCGAAATGGCTTTCCCAATTCCTTTTGATCCTCCTGTAACAAGTGCACACTGCTTCTTCATCTTAAGGGTAATTAGATTGTCAATTTAGTTACTATTTTTCATAGGTACCTGATCCAGCCAATAGCTGTTGTCAGATTTCCATTCTTCACGTTCAATATAGTCAGTTAACTCAATATTCAAATTTTCGATGTTCTGTTGAAATTCAGATTGAATGAAATTATTCAACTCTTTTAGCTGATATTCCTTTTTTGCACGACTTGAGGATCCAATTAGGAATCCTTTTCGCATTTCTTTCCAATTAGGACCGGCCATTTTTTTGAGAGATACAACTTCTCGTTCGTCAAATCCGGAGACGTATGTAAAAGCAATGCCTAGCCCTGTATACAGCGATGGAATTCGATCTTCCGAGAGAGTAGAGAGTATCTCAATGAGTTTCGTTTGATTGTCATGATATAAATACCAGAGTCTGCGGCCGATTCCTTGATCGAATGCTTTAAGGTCATCGCCCATTAACCAGTCTGGATAGATCTTTTTTGTCAATGTCCTACGAGGTCGATAGAGAGCGTAATAGTATCCCATACCATCCAATACCATTGACCTGAAAACGCGATCATCTTCCCAGTCTGTAATAGGTAAGGTAGAATTGCCTGATTTTGCAATTGACCAACCTAAACCTATGATCATATGAAATCTATGATTTTCGTCAGCTGAAGCATAGAGTTTACTCCAGTTTTTCAAGTCATTTTTGTCTTGGAGGTCAAGGTCTCCCAAAACGTAAGAAGCACTCTCATAACCTATGGAACGAAATTTTGGTTCCACCGCATCAAGCTTTTCAATTAATTCAGCGATGCTAAGATCTTTCTTGAAGGAATGCGATATTTCCATGAATAAGCGTTCGATCTCATTGATATTCTGCCCTACACTCATAATACGATCAATTAGACACCCATATTCGCTCTATATCCTCGTGGATCTGAGGTGAGATAACTTTTATTTCTGCCTCTTCATTCATGTTCATTTTAGCGCTCATTGCAGCCGAAACTTGTTCAAGGATATCCAAATTGTGTTTTAGCTTTTCTATCAGTTCCGGAATTGTTATTGGTTTCGCTAAAGCAAGATGAAATTCCTTTAGGAATGACAAGTCGAACGTATTTATAAAACCGACGCTTGTGTTCGGGTTGTTCGAGCTGTGATACTGCTCGAAAAGTTCCTGCATTTTAATGTTAAGCGCTGCAAAACGAGCTCCTAATGCAATGGAAGAAGAAGCATAAGATTTCAAAAAATCCATGTCAGTGTAACCGGAATTCAAGAAAATAAGACAAGGAAAGGACCAATATGTCGCCCAGTCCCAAACGATCTTGAACAGGGTAGTTTGCGCATTCCCAAAAAGTGGGTATTTGTTCATGTAAATTTGTAGCCAGCCATTGATAAGTTGTTCATTTACAAAGTTATATGTTAAGGATCTTACATGCGTATCTTCTTGATTAAGGTCTCTGGTGATCACATCTGTGATCCATGTATTGTTCATGGCAATGAAATCTCCACCGGGCGAGTAGAGCGGATCGAGGAAGGTACCGGCATCTCCCGTTATGGCCCACCCATCATTTGATATAAATTGCTCACAACCGTAGCTGAAGTGTTCAATAAGTTTGAAGTCAAGTATTTCAGGATTCAAGGATGTAATGTTATCATACGCACTCTTTTCATGTTCTTTTATCCATTCAAAGGCTTTCTCGACAGTGTTCAGCTTTTTAGGGTCATGAATTCTGGGGTCACTGACGATACCAATGCTCATGTTGTCATTCACCAATGGTATCAACCACATCCAATAACCCTTTCCCATCAGGTGATTGGTCGATCTCCAGCGCATATTGGGTAGAACAGAATTCCGCCATTTCGGGTCATCCGACCATTCATCCACATCGATTCGCTTGTTCAGTCGAAACCAAACGGCATTTATATCATGTTCAATGGGCTTTCCTAGCTGTAGCTTGTTTTTCAAAAGACCTTTTCTTCCAGTTGCATCTACGAACCAGGTACAAGTGATCTCTTGCTCACTTTCATTAAAAGTGATTCGATGGCTTTTTTTTCCCAGTACGATATCATGAATGAGGTCATCACCATAAATTATAGCACCTTTCGAATGCAGAATTTCAAGCAGATCATTCTCGAATAAACCTCGATCTATCTGATATGCGGGGAAAGGACGATCAATCGAAGAACCCAGCTCTAAGCGATCATTTAATTGACTGCTTGCAGGATTGTGAAAGAAAAAACGAAATCCGAATTTCCGTATATGTTTCTCCTCCAACAGTCCCTTTAAACCTAGGACATTATGCAGATAGTAAGAACCCAATTCAGAAGTTGATTCTCCGATACGATGAATGGCAGCCGGAGCCTTCCCTAGGTCTTTATCTACGATCAATAGTGACAGTTCCGGAGTCTCTGTCAAAAGCTGTAAGGCAAGCGTTTGCCCTGCAAGTCCGCCTCCGGCGATGATTACATCGTAGTTCTTTTTTAACGTTATCTCAGGCATTAAAATCTTGCGCCAAATGAAAGAGACGGTAATAAAGTATAGGTATTCATGGATTCAGGTCGCTGATCATTGGACGAATGCGACATAAAATAGATCGGTACACGGATCTGCGCATTGATGTAGATGATCTTCTTATAAGCATACAGCTCGTATCCAATGTGCGGTGTAAAAAAGAAAGTCTCAATGTTCATTTCTTCGAACCCCGGTCTGTTGATCTGGAAATTCTCCCAACCGGAAATGAATCCTACATAGGGATTAGACTCTATGTTCTTCGCAAAACGTAAAATGTATCTGGAAGAAATAGCATATTCCTGAGTGATACGACATACGGAAGAGTCATTGTAATTCTTGATCATATCATCAGCAATGGAATTTGGTACGTCAGTCGTCAAAACGTAAAAACCTATTCCTAGGTCATTGTTTGGAAGCACGTTGTACAGCACATTCAAGGATCGCCCGTTATTGAAGAACAGTCCGGGTTCAGTTTCAACTTTTAATCGATTATTGCTAACATCTTGACTATGAGCAGTAATACCTGAAAGTACTACTAAAGATATGAGCATTCTTTTGATAGACATAAGCGCGTAGTTAGAAATTTTGTGGAACCTAAATTTAACATACAAGTTTTAAAATACTTATATTTATTACGAAAATTATCTCATCGAGTAGCAAAGAGTTAGTTGGAATCAGTGTGTTGGATGCCATTTTCTGAGATGAAATGAACTACAATGTCAAAACAACTACTGATCGCTTTCACAATTCTTTTAGTTTCTTCTTGTACCATTCAAAAACGACATTTCCGTCCGGGATATAGCATTCAATGGAAGAAAAGTTATGCTTCGTCAGGGGAGCATAAAAAAGATAAAAAGGACGA
>SBGS01000050.1 GCA_006226555.1 Bacteroidota bacterium | reverse complement strand
TCGTCAAACATAATTCGTGCGTCTTATAAATTTACTGAAAAAGACGTTTTCTCTGAAGATGGTCATTTTAGTTTTCAACAGAATATCAACCAATACACCACTCTATACTTCAAACGTTTTAGAACTTACAGTATTGAATGAGAGGGGCTAAAAAAAATGAATGAGAGTATCGCGATGCGATCTCTCATTCACTATATCATTGATCTTTAAATCTTATTTACCTGCTCTTTTACGATCAGTTTCTTTCAACAAGATCTTTCTGATTCGGAGGCTCTCCGGAGTTACCTCCACATATTCATCTGATTGGATATACTCTAGACATTCCTCCAACGAGAATTGACGAGGCGGAGCAAGTTTTACTTTATCATCCGCACCCGAAGAACGCATGTTTGTCAACTTCTTCGTCTTTGTAACGTTAACACAAAGATCTCCTGCACGAGAATTCTCACCGATCACCTGACCTTCGTAGATATTCTCTCCCGGCTCGATAAAGAAACGTCCTCTGTCCTGAAGGTTGTTTAATGAAAAAGGAATCGATACTCCTTGCTCCAAAGAGATCAAAGACCCATTCTGACGTCCAGGAATCTCTCCCTTATATGGTTGATACTCCAGGAAGCGGTGTGTCATGATCGCTTCTCCAGCTGTGGCAGTTAAAAGATAATTACGCAATCCGATTATTCCTCGAGATGGGATCTCGAACTGGATCTTCATGCGATCTCCTTTCGGCTCCATGTTTTTCATCTCTCCTTTACGCTTTGAAACTGCTTCTACCGCTGTTCCACTGTATTCCTCAGGAAGATCGATCGTCAACTCTTCAACAGGCTCGCATTTAACTCCGTCGATCTCTTTGATGATCACCTGCGGTTGACCCACCTGTAATTCGTAACCTTCTCTTCGCATCGTTTCGATCAAAACTGACAAGTGCATTACGCCTCTACCGAACACCATCCATTTATCGGCTTTATCCGTCTGTTGGATGCGTAAAGCGAGGTTTTTCTCCAGCTCTTTATCCAGACGCTCAGAAATGTGACGTGAGGTAACAAACTTTCCTTCTTTTCCGAAGAATGGTGAATCATTGATCGAGAAAAGCATACTCATAGTCGGTTCATCGATTGCGATGCTCTGCATTGGCTCCGGATTCTCAAAATCACAGATAGAATCTCCGATCTCAAATCCTTCCAATCCTGTAACGGCACAAATGTCACCTGCCTGAACCTCTGTTACTTTTTTACGTTCTAATCCTTCAAAAACGAAAACTTCCTTGATCCTATGCTTTTGTTGTGTCCCATCTCTTTTAGCAAGAACTACAGGCATATTTTCCTTAAGTTCACCTCTATGCAAACGTCCGATAGCGATACGACCTACATATGTTGAATAATCAAGTGAAGTGATCAACATCTGAGTATTTCCATCTTCAATTTTCTTTGGTGGAAAGTATTCGAGTATCTTATCTAAGAGAGGTGTGATCGTTGTTGTTGGTTGTTTCCAGTCGTCAGACATCCAACCATTCTTAGCAGAACCGTATACCGTAGGGAAATCTAATTGTTCTTCAGTTGCATCAAGCTCAAACATCAAGTCGAAGACCTTTTCGTGAACCTCATCCGGTGTACAATTATCCTTGTCTACTTTATTCACCACAACCAATGGCTTTAACCCCATTGATAGTGCTTTACCCAAAACGAATCTTGTTTGAGGCATTGGCCCTTCAAATGCATCTACCAGCAAACATACTCCGTCTGCCATGTTCAATACGCGCTCAACTTCACCTCCGAAATCGGCGTGACCCGGAGTATCGATGATATTGATCTTTGTTCCTTTATACGTTACGGAAACGTTTTTGGAAATAATTGTAATTCCACGCTCACGTTCAAGATCGTTGTTATCCATGATCAATTCTCCTGTCGGACGTGTGCGCTCATCGATCACGGCTCCGGCTTCGATCATTTTATCCACCAAGGTTGTCTTACCGTGGTCAACGTGTGCAATAATTGCGATGTTTCTAATTTCCATATTGATTTATAAAACCTTACTTATCCTTTTTATTTCTTACTTCTGGATCTTGAATTGCCAGATCTTCCTCCACCGCTAGAACCTCTTGAACCTCCAGCTCTGCCGCCTCCTGCTCTACTTGCACCACCGCTATTGCGCTGTCTTCTTTTGTCAGTAGTCTTTTTTTGTTGATCTTGTTTACTGTTCGTCATCTCGACCTTAACAGTCTTTCCTTCATATACCGCACCATTCGCTTTGTTTCTTACAAGATCACTGTATTCTTTATCAACCTCAAAGAATGAAAAGGCTCCCATGATATCAATACGTCCTACATCTTTAGATGTTAAACCCGTGCTATCACAAACAACGCGTAACAAACCTCCAGGATTCAAACCGTCTTTTCTACCCAATGAAACAAAGAAGCGCGTTTTACTCTCATCTCTGTAATTATCGCGCTTACCGCGATCTCTTCTTCTTGAAGAACGCTCTTCGCTACCACCTTTCTCAATTTTTGCATTGAGATCACCTGCTCTTTCATAATACTCAAGGAAACGGTTGAATTCAGTCGAGATGAATCTTTTAACGATATCTTCCTTCGACATCCCCTCAAACTCGCTCATAATTAGCGGAAGGAATTCTTCAATGTCATTTTCTTTAACCTCGGCAGATATCACTTTATCAACAAGATTCATCAATTGTATCTCGCAAATCTCCTTAGGCTCAGGAATGTGCCCTTTTGTAAATTCAGCTCCGATAATACGTTCGATTGCCTTGATCTTGTAATGTTCTTTTCCGTTGATCAACACCAATGATTCTCCACTTCTTCCGGCACGAGCAGTACGACCTGAACGGTGCGTGTAATTCTCTACCTCATCCGGTAAGTTATAGTTGATCACATGCGTAATGTTATCTACGTCGATTCCCCTTGCGGCAACGTCCGTTGCGACCAAAACCTGTACTGTTTTTGAACGGAACTTAGCCATGACAGAGTCACGTTGCGCTTGTGAAAGATCTCCGTGCAGTGCCTCTGCATTGTAGCCATCTTTTACAAGATTTTCCGCTACGCGTGCCGTCTCCAGTCTGGTTCTGCAAAAAACCAAACCATAAATATTCGGGTTATAATCGATCAATCTTTTTAATGCTGCGTATCGATCTCTTTCTTTGATCACGAAGAAAATATGGTCGATATTTACATTCGAACTGTTCTTATCTCCGATGGATATCTCAAGCGGATTTTCCATATAGTTCTTAGCAATCGCTGCCACTTCTTTTGGCATTGTTGCTGAGAACAACCATACATTTTTCCAATCCGGAGTTTTTTCAAGAATGGTATCAATGTCTTCCTTGAATCCCATATTCAGCATTTCATCTGCTTCATCAAGAACAACCCATTCCACCTCAGCGAGTGATATCGCCTTACGGTTAGTTAGATCGACCAATCGACCAGGTGTAGCAACAACAATTGTCGCACCTGTCTTGATCTCATTCATTTGTCTTCTGATATCGGTACCACCATAAACGGCAACAACACGTATATCTAAATGTTTCCCAAACTGCTCCAGGTCTCGTGCAATTTGCAGACACAATTCACGTGTCGGACAAATTACCAATCCCTGCGGCTTCTTATTACCTTCCGTAACTTTACTTACGAGTGGCAACCCAAATGCAGCTGTCTTACCTGTTCCTGTCTGCGCAAGACCAACGAAATCACTGATTTCCTGCAATAAATGAGGGATCGCTTTTTCCTGGATCGGCGTGGGAGCGTTGAATCCAAGTTCTTCAATGGCCGTCAACACTTCGCTCCTCAGCCCTAAATCCTTAAAAGTCATATATATCTAAAAAATTTTTGCAAAGGTAGCTACTTTTTGTTAAGGCTTGGTTAAAAAAGATTTGTATTCGAAATCTTAGCTTATTTTAGGAGAAAATTGTTTGTTATGAAAAATCATATTTTAAGTCTAATAGTGATGTTATTGGTTGGTGTTTCCGGCTTTACACAAATTGAATTCCGCCTTGGAGATAAAGAACTGGAAACTGAACTGAATACCCTAAATTCCTCAGCAGAAAAGGATCTTACAAAATTCAAAGCTGAAATGAAGGAACAGTTTGGTCTTGCAGGAGCAAAAGTGGATGAGTACCTCAAGATCATGAAACCTGCTGAGATCATTCTTGCAGGCAGAATAGGAAAAGTAAGCGAGAAACCTGTTGACCAGGTCGTAAACGTTTATCGCGCAAATAAAGATAAAGGCTGGGGATACGTGGCAAAAGAAATGGGTATTAAACCAGGATCTCCGGAATTCCATGCTTTAAAAGGGAAAGCTAAAAAGAACCAAAACGCTGTCAAAGCTCAGAATAAGAGCAATAACGGCAATTCGGGTTCGAAAGGAAAAAGTAAATAAGATATCGAGTAATCTCGATCAGATCTAAAGCTCGTTTTGACAAGCTTTATTTTTTTTCATCAGTATCACTTTCCGGTGTCTCTCCTCCGGCGTGAGGACCTTGACTCTTCTCTTCAGGAGTTTCTTCCTGAACAGGTGTTGGTGGATTAACCTCCGGAGGTCTGATATGAGAATGTTTGTTCGGCGGAGTATATTTGATCGCTTCATCAATATCAACTGTCATTTGATCCAGCGGTCGTTTTATTTCTTCAGCCGTTTCATTAATAAGGCCTTTCAAGTTGAGATCCTTCTTCAGATCTCCTCCTGATTTCTTAATCTCTTTTTGTATTTCTTCAGAAGCATCTTTCACTTGCCTCATTGCACGCCCCACTGATCTGGCTATCCCAGGGATACTCTTGGAACCAAAAAATATCAGAATGAAGACCAAGATCAACACTACTTCACCGGTACCGATATCATTCAGGATCAAAAGCATGCTGCAAAGATACGTTAAAACTGAAACCCTGCCTTCTCTGCGGGATAAGAATTAAAAGTTCCAGTCGCAAAAGCGATCCTTTTACCATCCTGATTCTTGATCTCACCTTCCACAAAAAGCAATCTTTTACCGTCCTTGATAATGTTTGCTGTGCCGATCAATTTATCTCCTTTCAATCCGGGCGACAGGAATGAGATCTTCATTTCAATGGTAGAAACAACGTTTCCTCGCGGTATTACCTGAGACAAGGCACAAACTCCCATTGTAGCATCCATGAGCGCACTGATCGCACCGCCATGAGCTGCAATAGGGGTAGCTAAGAGCTCTTCTGTAACCTCCATGTGATATTCAACACTCCCCGGTTTTGAAATATCAAAATCCATGTTAAGAAGGCGTCCGAAGTTATTGGCCTTGATATAACCTCTCACTATTGGATGGTCCAGAAACTCTTTCATTTTGCGGGATTATGTTGAATATGTACATCCATTTGCGGGAATGGAATATGAAGTCCATGATTTCCAAATTCGTTATAAACGCGCTCATTCATATCAAAAAAGACATTCCAGTAATCATCAGTCTTTACCCAAACACGAACTGTGATATTCACAGAAGAATCAGCAAGTGCTCCAAGTCCAATAAACGGTTCCGGATCTACTAGTATTCTTTTATCCTCCTGAATGAACCTTAGTAAAAGATCTTTTGCTTGTTTGAGATCATCACCATAGGCAATACCATATGACCAATCAACTCTTCGCTTGTCAGCTTTTGTATAATTAATAATGGTATTGTTCGCAACCGCTCCATTGGCAAGAATGATGATCTTGTTATCCGGCGTAGATAGTATGGTATTGAATATAGTAATCTCCTTCACTATACCCGTTTCTCCCTGCGTTTCAACGAAATCATCCACTTTGAATGGACGAAGAAGTAATATGATCACACCGCCTGCGAAGTTCGAAAGTGTACCTGAGAAAGCCATACCAATAGCTAACCCGGCAGCTCCCAATATCGCAACGAACGACGTCATCTCCAGCCCGAGCTGAGTAAACACGGTAATCAGTACAAGCACTTTAAGTACAATACTTACAAGACTGTGCAGGAATGTAACCAAACTATGTTCTGTCTCACGCTTGATCAGCAGTCGTTTCATTCCGTTCGTTAGTATTTTGGCTAACCAGAAACCAACAACTAAAATGATCGCTGCCACAAGGATCCTCGTACCGAATTGTACGATCAGATCCCATATTGTACCGCTATCCAATCCTAAAAACTCTTCAATTTGCTTCATCACGTGTTTGCAATTTTGTAGGTTCGTAAAGAACTACAAAGTTAACACTACTTAATCGGAATCGAACATATGTTCTTCATACTTTCCAAAGCATTGTTATTTCTCATCTCTCCATTCTTCTGGATAGTTGTGGGTACAATCGTGCTATTCAGATCGAAAAGTATGAAACGTAGGAGGCGCCTGTCTATCGCTTTGGTGGTTTCATTTATCTTCTTTTCCAATACAGCGATCTTTCTCGAGTTTATGCGCATATGGGAAGTACCCGGAATCAAGATCGAAAAAACAGAACCCCATGAAGTTGGCGTTATACTCGGCGGAATGTTTGAATATGACTCACAATTGGATCGATTAAGTATTCGAAGAGGAGGAGACAGGCTATTTCAGGCTTTCTCTTTATACAAACAAGGGCAGATCAAACAATTTCTTATTTCTGGCGACAATGGCTTTGTGAGCTCGAGATCTTTGCATGAGGCTAAACAGACCAAGGAAGTACTAATAAAATGGGGCGTGCCCGATAGTTTGATCACAACAGAAGAACGATCAAAAAACACACACGAGAATGCAAAAAACACCGCTGAAATTCTGAAAAACAAGAAGTTCACGAAAAACGTTTTACTGATCACTTCAGGAATTCATATGAGACGTGCTAAGGCTTGCTTTGATAAAGAAGGAATACAAACTACTCCTTTCTCAACAGATCTTTACACAGGTAAAAAACGCGGATACCATTGGGATCAGTTGTTTGTTCCTAATCCGTACAATTTTATACTCTGGAATGAACTCCTCAAGGAAATTGTAGGTTATGTTACATACGACGTCGTCGGCTATATTTAAATTCGCTGTATGAAAAAGTATCCGTTTATTTTAGCTCTTGCATTGGGAACCATATCATGTAATGAAAATGCTTCCATTCATGTCGAAGAAATTTCTCCCGCTAAAACAACCGATTATGAACACATCGGTGATTCATTGACGACAAATGCGCAAGCTGTTTTATTGAGCAATGTGGCTGGTGCTATTCAAAATGGTGGCTTCGCTCATGCTGTTGATTTCTGTAATCTCAGAGCTACATTATTAACGGATTCACTTTCTAGTGAGTCATACACGATCTCACGCATATCCGAAAAGAACAGGAACCCGAAGAATGCGGCCTCTGAAATGGAATTGAACATTCTCCAGAATTTCACCGCTGACAACAATCATACGTTAGTTGAGAATAATGGAAAGCATGTTTATTACAAAGCCATCAGAATCGGTATGCCTACCTGTCTGAAATGTCACGGTACTTCTGAAACATTAGATACGGAAGCATCCAAAATGATCTCAGATAGATATCCAAATGATAAAGCTACAGGATATAAAGAAGGTGATTTAAGGGGTGCCTGGAAAGTTGTTTTTAATTATTGACCATCTTCCTCTTTATTCCAACCTTTCCAAGGATCGTGATCGCCTTTCCAGATATCGCGGATCATTCCTGCCACAATAACTAATGAAAGCAGTATTCCCAATAAACCGAAGGTAGAATACCCCTTCCATTTTGGTCCTATTTCATTGGTGATCAACATCACTGACCCGACCATCAGACCAGTCACGAGTACTGCTGCAACAACTTGCTTCGTAACGCGATTGATCGTATGAACCATGGGGTCAATACCTTGGTGATTTAGATTCACAGAGATCTGTCCCGAATTGATCTTGCGAATGGCATTTTTCAGATCTCGTGGGAAATCTTCCATATGCGCACCAAACTCATACACGGTATTAAATAATTTTTGTCCCCAGGCGAGCGGATTTAATTTCTTCGCGACAATCTTCCTCATGTATGGCTTCGCCAATTCTAAAAGATCCAGATCCGGATCCAAACTATGAATTACTCCTTCAACCGTTACCATAGAACGAGCTAGCAGGAAGAAATGCCCCGGAACACGCAATCCATATTCCACAATAATGTCACGCAAAGAGGTGAGTACGTGACTCATCTCATTTTGATGTAATTGCGTTACTGAATAACTGTGTACGAAATCATTTATTGAATACTCCAGGGAACGCATGTCTTTAACGGCAAAATCTCCCGACATCTGCTGCAATGAACTAATGATCCTTTTAACATCCTTGTCTTTCACAGCGACAAACAACCTGCCGAACATTTCAATGTCACGCTGCATGATGCTTCCCATGAGCCCGAAATCAAGGAAGCACAATTCTCCGTTCGCCATAACAAGAATGTTACCCGGATGCAGATCAGCATGAAAAAATCCGTAGTGAAAAACCTGTTTAACGTACGAAGTAGCCAACTTTTCAGCGATCATCTTTCGATTATGCCCCTTTGCCAGTAATTCCTTGTAATCAGAGACTTTGGTTCCCTGCACAAATTCCATGACGAGAACTTTACTGGTGGTCAAGGATTGATAGACCATTGGACAACGTGCACCCAGTTCGGTACGATCACCATCTAAATTAGACAGGAATCGCTGCATATTAATAGACTCGTGAATGAAATCCAGTTCGAGATATATGCTTTCCTCGAAGTTTTTAACGAGACCAACCAGATCAAAAGCTTTCAGAGAAGGAATTCTTCTTTCCAGAATGTTTGCTAACGTGTACATTACCGCAATATCCTCCACGATAACCTCACGGATACCCGGGCGCTGGATCTTAACAGCAACCTTCTCTCCGGTACTCAAGATCGCTTTGTGGACCTGTGCCATGGAGGCGGAGGCAAAAGCTTCAGGTTCAAATGATGTAAAGATGATCTCGACTGAACGTTTCAATTCATCTTCTACCACTTTCCTTGCTGCCGCAGCAGATACAGGAGGAACCTGATCCTGTAATTTTTCAAACTCCTTGATAAGCTCGGCTGGTAATAAATCTCCCCTATTCGATAAGATCTGTCCAAATTTCACAAAGGTAGGTCCAAGCTCTTCGCAGAGCAATCTCATTTTCTCCCATTTAGAGTGGAGCTGTGCCTTCTTTCGCGTAGTTCGAGGGATCAATCTTCTGATCCAACGAAAACTCGAGCTATCGATGAGCTGGGATACAATATCCTCGAATCCGTAGCGTACAAACACACGAATAATCTGGTTGTATCGGCGGAAAGACCGAAACCATCTACGTATCCTAGAAAATAATTGCATCTATTACTTTGCTTCCAATGCGTCTAAGCGACTATTGGCCAAAGATAATTGTTTTGTCAGGGAATCGATCTGTTCTTTTAAGGATTCTATCTCATTCGTATGGGCAATGTTCATTTTATGATACACCGTCTCCACTACTTCTTCGATCTTATTCTCCAGCTCTTCTTTCGCTTCATGCATTTTGAGGATCATCTTATCCACAAACTCCAGCTCGTTACCGTCCTCATCTGTGATCTTCTCTTTCACAAACTGATTAACAGCATCTTTACCCATTTCAGAATACTCCTTGATCTTATCCATCACCTTTGCATCTTTGGCAATCAAATACAAATTTGATGATAGGGTCATTAGCTCAATGAATGTCTTTGTTCTCATAACTGTTTTTGTTTCGAAGATAAGTTTCCATTTAAACTCAAAAAATGACTAAAATCATCTGTCATCTCATTTATAATTCCGTTTTTTGCTTAAAATATCGAGCAAAATGAACTTAGACGGGCCGATTTCGAATTTAATGACTACTGATGTTAAGGTAGTTTCTCCAGACCAGCTTCTTGTGGATCTGAAGCACATTTATGAGCAAATTGATTTTCATTCACACATACCGGTTGTTGAAAATGACAAACTTGTTGGGATTGTCAGCTTGATCAACTTTATGCATGCAATTGGAGCCGCAACATTGGATGATAACGAAGCTGTTTATCAAACGAAGACAGTAAAAGATATCATGACCTTGAATCCGGTAACGATCCCTGCCGATGCCACGATTCGTGATGCTGCAAAGGTTTTAAGTTCCGGTAATTTCCACTCTATCATTGTTGCTAACAATGGTGAGGTAAAAGGAATTGTAACGACTACAGACATTATTCGTCAATTGGTATAATCATCTCATGAACTGGAAAAAGTTATCATCTCAGGAGTTACGAAATAGAGTTTTCAGTGCGCTGAAAAGGAACAAAAACTATGCTGAGGAGATGGTTCTGGGCATACCTGCTTCCTACCTGGACCCTAAGGTGTTTCATCCAGATGATAAGCTTTTAGAGGATGCTCCGTTCCTTTCTACTATGGTTCAGAATCCAAATCATATTGGTTGTCATACACTCGATAGTTCTGAAAGTTTCTTTCAAGGAACACAAGAAATTGAAAGAGAAGCAATTGCAATATGTGCCGAAGATATTTTAAGGGCAGAAGCGGGTTCTTATGACGGGTATATAGCTTCCGGAGGTACTGAAGCGAATATTCAGGCGATTTGGATCTACCGCAACCTATTCGTGCAGGAATATAATGCAAAGCCGGGAGAGATCATGATCTTATGCAGTGAGCACAGCCATTATTCGATGGACAAAGCTGCCAATCTTCTTGGAATAGGCATTAGAAAAGTTAAAATTGGAAATGACTTCATTCAAGATGTTGACTCTGTCAATTACGAGCTGGATGAAGCGATACAAGATGGCGTAAAATACATAATCGTTGTCGCCAACATGATGACAACAATGTTTGGCTCCGTAGACGATCCTGAGATATATGTAAAGACGCTTGGAGAAAAAGGATTAGCCTTTAGAATGCACATTGACGGTGCTTACGGAGGATTCTACTATCCTTTTTCAAACAAGGAATACAAGTTAAACTTTGAGACCCACTACATTTCAAGTGTTACACTTGATGCCCATAAAATGGCTCAAGCTCCATACGGAACAGGGATTTTTATAGCCAGAAAGGGACTAATACAATATGCCCAAACGAAAGAAGCCAGTTACGTTGAAGGTCAGGATTCGACATTGATAGGAAGTAGATCCGGAGCGAATGCGATAGCCGTATGGATGATCTTGTCTACTTACGGACCTTACGGTTGGATCGAGAAGATCTTCATTTTACAAAAAAGAACTGATTGGTTCTGCGAACAGCTAAAGTCTCTGGGCATTCCATACTACAGAAACCCGTTCAGTAATATCGTGACTATGGAAGCTGACGCATTAAGTGCTGAAATTGCGGCTAACTACGGATTGGTTCCAGATGATCACCACAAACCGAATTGGTTTAAAGTAGTGATCATGGATCATGTGGAGATCGAAAAACTGGAAGCGCTGATCAACGCGATCAAGTCACTCCAAATAGCTTGATCTATTTTTGCTTTTTCTTCTTCTTTTTTCCACCCACTTCAGGAATCTCATCGTCTTCATCCTGATTTCCAGTCGGCGCACCAAATGAATACGTTTCACGACCGTGTTCGTCGTATCGGTGTTCTTCTACAAGTATGTCCTTTTCATAACGAGCCTTTCTTTTCATCACGTTTCCCGGATGATATTCCTCAAACCATCCTTCTCTTCGTCCCTTTTTGTCATAACTCTCCAATACCTGCAGATCACCGTTGTAAAAGAAAGTTTTAAATGGCCCCGTTTTCTCGCCCATCGTCCAGGATTCTGTTCTCAGTAAAGTCCCATCGTCAAAGTAAAGTTTCGCATCACCATCTCTCTGACCTTGCTTATAATTGATCTCTTCGATCACCAAACCATCTTCATTGTAAACAACAAATTTCCCGTCCAATAAACCATTTTTATAATCTGATTCTTTATGGATCTTGGAATCGGCATAATAGGTTCGTTTTGTACCATGTAGCTTACCATTTTCATATACCTCCCATAGGGTTGTATCTCCATTTGGGGCGAAAAAAATGTGTTTTCCGTGTTTTTCTCCCAGATAATAATTCATCTCCCAAGCCTGCTGTCCCGTACTATCATAATAATACTCCCACGTTCCGGATGGTATTCCTTGTATATGATTTCTGACAACTTGCAGACATCCTGACATGTATTTCGTTGAATCAATCCCATTCTCTTTACCATTCACGAATGTGACACGTCGTTGTAGTTTACCATTCATGTAGCACATCTCACATTGCCCGGTAAACGGCTTTCCTGCTCCTTGCAGATTTGTCATATCCTTTGGTTGCCT
>SBGS01000133.1 GCA_006226555.1 Bacteroidota bacterium | reverse complement strand
ACGATCCCATACGAAGTAATGACTTCGATCTCGAAGCGTGTTCACAGGGTTTATCTGGAAAAATAAATTAACGAAACATTCCTCCTGGAATCTTATTTGCCGGAATTTTTATGGTTTCGTCTACATCGATCTTTTTACTGAATAAGAAGACACCTGCTTTTGCTTTACCCTTAAAGCGAACAGACAAATCTCCTTTACCTGCAGACCTCATTGCTTTAAGCATGGCTCCTTCCACGAGCTCAGCTTCTAAAGGCGCGGAAAGATTACTTTCACGCTTTCTTTTGAGTTTCACTTTTTTAGTCAATTCAACCGTTCCCATGTAATCATTATCGATGTACATTTCAAATTTTGATGGTTTGACTCTGATTCCAAACCAGTTTGGGTTGTAAACGGTTGCTCCCGCCTGAAATTTTATCTTTCGACCTTCAACTTTTTCAAGTTTAAAATCTTCATTGCCCCTGTATTCGGGCATTTCCAATGATGCACATGCCTGTAATCCAAGTAAAAGGAATACTAAGGCAACTATTTGAATGTATCTCTTCATATCATTAAGCCATTTCAGAGAAATAATGATAGAAGTATGGAATGGTTTCAATTCCCTTGTAATAATTAAATAATCCGAAGTGCTCGTTCGGTGAGTGAATCGCATCACTATCGAGTCCAAATCCCATTAGGATCGTCTTTAATCCAAGCTCTTTTTCGAACATAGCAACGATTGGAATCGACCCTCCGCTTCTAACAGGGATCGGCTTCTTACCGAAAGACTTCTCGTAAGCTTTGCTCGCTGCTTCATAGGCAAAAGAGTCGATAGGTGTTACCGCTGGTTCACCGCCGTGATGAGGCATCACCTTAACACGTACTCCCTCCGGTGCAATTTTGGTGAAATGTTCCATGAATAAGCGAGTGATCTCATCAGGATCTTGATCAGGAACGAGACGCATTGAGATCTTTGCATATGCTTTGGAAGGAATAACTGTTTTGGCTCCTTCACCAGTATAACCTCCCCAAATTCCATTTACATCAAGCGTCGGTCTAATCGATCCTCTTTCCATTGTACTGTAACCTGCTTCACCATATACATCTTCAATATCTATCGATTTACAGTAATCGGCCTTACTGAATGGTGCCTTTGCCATTTCAGCGCGTTCTTCATCCGAAAGCTCGATCACTTTATCGTAAAATCCGGGAATCGCAATATGATTGTTCTCATCATGAAGCGAAGCTATCATCTTCGCGAGGATATTGATCGGATTTGCAACACAACCACCGTAAAGTCCGGAGTGCAGATCTCGATTTGGTCCGGTAACTTCAACTTCAACATAACTTAAACCGCGCAATCCTGTCGTGATTGAAGGCACATCATTGGCCAGCATACCGGTATCTGAGACCAGAATGACATCTGCTTTCAGTTTTTCTTTGTTCTCTTTAACGTATGTTGCGAGGTTGGAACTACCAACTTCTTCCTCACCCTCTATCATAAACTTCACGTTACACTTTAGCTCTCCTGAAGCTACCATTGCCTCAAATGCCTTTACGTGCATATACATCTGTCCCTTATCATCACATGCTCCTCTCGCAAATATCGCCCCCATCGGATGAAGCTCTGTCTTTTTAACAACAGGTTCAAATGCCGGACTATGCCACAAATCAACGGGATCCGCAGGTTGTACATCGTAATGACCATATACCAATACAGTTGGTAGTGAAGGATCTATGATTTTCTCTCCGTAAACGATAGGATAGCCATCTGTTTCACATACTTCAACCATATCTGCACCTGCCTTGCGTATGCTATTCGCTACCTCTTCAGCCATCTGATGCATTGACTCAGCATAATTAGGATCTGCAGAAATTGATGGGATCTTCAATAACTCGATAAGTTCATTCAAAAATCTCTCTTTGTTCTGATTTATAAATCCCTGTGTCTTATCCATAATCGTATTTCGTGTGTTTATAACCTTAAAAATGGGAATTTTTGGTTGAAATTATAACGAACTTGAAATATCTTTTGATTGATGCAACTAATTTTCCGATCTTCGGGTCTTATAACTGTACATTTGAATTATATCATATGAGGTCAATTATCATTGCATTATCGGCATTACTTACATTGAGTGTTGGGGTGTCATTTTCCCAGATAGCTGTTACGAATACACAAACACCAACAGATCTAGTGCAGAACGTTCTGCTCGGTTTTGGTGTTACAGCTAACAACATCACAGTGAACGGGATAGCGGCAAACGCAAATCTTGTTCAGGGAAATGCCACATTTTTTGACGCCTCTGGTACCACCTTCCCTATTCCGAGCGGGGTACTATTAACGACGGGTAATGGAAATGCAGCAATAGGTCCGAATACAGATGGGGGTTTATCGGATAATGCACCACCAACTCCAAATGTCGGCACTGACCCTCATCTAAATGCAATTGCAGCAGGTACAGTCACAAATGGTATCGTATTGGAGTTCGACTTCGTTCCATCCGGTGATACTATTTCATTCAACTACATTTTCGGATCGGAAGAATACCCAGAGTTCTCTCCTTCCTCGTTTAACGATGCATTTGGATTCTTTTTATGGGGACCAGGTATAGCAGGTCCTTATGCTCTAGCCGGTTACCCGGCAGGTGGTGTGAACCTTGCACAAATTCCAGGAACAACATTACCGGTTACTATCAATAACCTCGGACCTGGAGCAGGACAGTATCCGCAGTATTATGTAGACAATCAAAATGGTATTGCTTACGGTCCTGCCATACAGTATGACGGTACCACAACAGTTTTGTCTGCAAATGCATCTGTACAATGTAATCAAACATACCACATAAAGTTATGTATCGGAAACGTCCTTGATACAGGTTGGGATTCCGGAGTATTTCTACAAGCAAACTCCTTCAGCTCTGAAGCTATCGAGGTAGCAGTTGCAACAGTTTCAGGAGATACAACAGTAGTTGAAGGTTGTTCTGTTGCTGATTTGATGTTTATCAGACCTCAAACTCAAACAGCAGATTCCTTAACGATAAACTATACGATAACTGGTACTGCAACTCCTGGCGTTGATTTTCCAAACTTGCCTTCGCCTGTAGTTTTCGTGCCGGGTCAGGATACCGTAGTATTAACGATTGATCCTATTGCAGACGGATTCTCTGACAACATGGAATACGTTACAATTACGGTAGAAACGATTACTTCATGTGGAGATACAATTGTCTCTTCAGGTACACTTTGGTTCGTGGATTCGGTAAATATTCCAATTGATGAACCAGACCCTATTGTTCCGTGTGTGGATGACTCTGTAATGGTCACAGTCAGTGCAACAGGAGGAACACCACCTTACACATTTAATTGGAGTACAGGAGAAGTCGGACCTACTGCATACCTAGCTACCGTAACTGGAGCTATGACTGGTTCCATTGATTACTACGTTACAGTAACGGATGCTTGTAATTATACAAATACGGATACAGTTACCGTTACACTAAATCAGACATTGCAGATCGATACCATGATATCCTATCCATCGTCGGCCTGTGACCCAACAGGTGCCGTTTCCGGGTTTGCTTCGGGAATAACCGGTACACCATACTATAACTGGACAGGTCCGGGACCAAACAGCCCAAACTTCATTGATGCTACAGTTTGGCAGAACCTATCTCCAGGATGGTACTACTTTACAGTAACTGATAACGTATGTAGTGTAAATGACAGTATTATGATCGACACCGAACCAGGAGCGGTTGCCAGTGGAGCGGCTAGTCCGAATTACGGTTGTGCTCCATTGAATGTTACGTTTACGAACAACAGTCAAAATGCAACAAGTTATGAGTGGGATTTCGGTGGAGGAAACATCGTAAACACAAACAATACGAATCCGATTAATCAAACCTTGTTAAATTCAGTAGTTGTACGTTTGATCGCTTTCGATTCACAAGGATGTCCTGACACAACATATATACCAGTGACGGTAGATCCATGTGGATGTACAGATCCTTTAGCAACCAACTATAATCCGATTGCATCCATTGATGATGGATCATGTGTGTACCCAACTCCTGTTGTAGTGGCACCGAATGTCTTTACACCAAATGGAGACAATGAGAATGATCTATTTGAGCTTGATCACCAATTCGCGGTTGAAATAGAGCTTGTGATCGTGAACAGATGGGGGAACATCATGTACGAGAGTACTGGGCCTAATCCAGTTTGGGACGGAAAAGCAGGAAGCAATGATGCTGCTGAAGGAACGTACTTCTATAAGTACCGTGCAGTGGGAGCTGGAGGCGATGAGATCACGGGACACGGATTTGTACAGCTCATCAGAGATTGATAACCTAACCCTGAATATAAAGAGAACAACCGCCTTGAAAAGGGCGGTTTTCTTTTTTTAGTACAAGAAATTATGGTAGGGATACCTTTTCTCGAAGATGTGTTTTACCTCCAGGTATAACTCATGTTTAAACTCTTCGATATTACTTTTATCCTGGGCTGATATAAAAACACATTTTTTATCCGGAAGCTTAGCCATCCACTTGCGTTTCATAGATTCTATATCCATTTCTTCATCTTCTGAAGGCTGATAAGCATCAATTTTATTGAAAACTACGATCGTAGGTTTTTCTTCCTTATCTATCTCCGCCAATGTTTCATTTACAACGTTGTAATGATCCTCAAACGAGGGGTGTGAAATGTCCAATACATGAACCAATACATCTGCCTCACGCACTTCGTCTAGAGTCGACTTGAACGATTCTACGAGCTGATGAGGCAATTTTCGTATGAAACCTACAGTATCTGTTAAAAGAAATGGCAGGTTTTCTATCACCACCTTTCTTACCGTCGTATCGAGTGTAGCGAACAATTTGTTTTCAGCAAATACTTCTGATTTACTGATCAAATTCATGATCGTACTCTTTCCAACATTCGTGTACCCTACTAGCGCAACTCGAACCAGCTGACCGCGATTACTTCGTTGTACAGCCATTTGCCTATCAATGTCAGCCAGCTTTTTCTTCAATAAAGCAATTTTTTGCTGGATGATCCTACGGTCAGTCTCGATCTGTGTTTCACCCGGACCACGCATACCAATACCTCCCTTTTGTCTTTCGAGGTGAGTCCACATTCTCGTTAAGCGAGGAAGTAAATATTGTAATTGCGCAAGCTCAACCTGCGTCTTTGCGTGTGCTGTTCTTGCCCTACTCGCAAAAATATCAAGTATGAGATTATTTCGATCCAGTACCTTAATCTCCAGCTCTCTTTCAATATTTCGAAGCTGAGAAGGGCTTAGTTCATCGTCGAATATCACAAGATCTATTGCGTTATCCTGAACGAATAATTTAATTTCATCCAATTTTCCGGATCCTACATAGGTTCTAGGATTGGGTACAGGTATCTTTTGGAGGAATTTCTCTACCGTAGTGGCTCCGGCTGTTTCAGCAAGAAATTCTAGTTCATCCAAGTATTCATGAGCGAGCTCCTCAGTGATGTCTGAGCTGATCACACCTACTAGTACGCAGCGCTCTTCAACTGCATCAACCATTACATGCTCCTGTCTCATCTCACTCTTAAGTTTAGTACAAAACTTACCAGGCTATCCTTCTCTTCTTGTGTTTTATAAACGTGTTTATGAGGAGGCATTCCATTTCTGCCCTCATCGATTATCGTTGAAATTTCCTCAGTGGACATTTTGGAAGTGCTTAGATCCAGTGCTCCTCCTGCTCCCAGCTTGCCATCAGTTCCATGACAGGCCATACAGTTATTATCGTAAATCTTCTTTCCTGAAACTCTAACATTAGATTCACCCACTATTGTGGAATCACTAACCTGTTCAGTTGAGCAGGCATTCAAGACCAAAATTGGAATTCCGATAAAAAGAAAACGTGTTAGAACCATCCGTTACCAAATCCTCTAAATGGCCAAGGAATAAAAAGGAGGATCAACAAGAGAGCTACAACATAATGTATCAGGATAGACCTGTGCATGTCTCTTGTTCCCTTCATTTTCTTTTCTGCCTTTCTGCGACCTATTGTGATCACCACCGCTGAAAAGATCATACCCGTAAGATGTTCCATTCCGAAGAAACGGTACATTCCGTTTGCAACATCACTGGACATCCAACCTTCTATAAACTGAACCTTTGGTGACATAAAATACATAGCTAATCCAAGTAAAATCTGAACATGGATAAACACCATTGCGAACAAATTGATCTTCTTGTCCTTAGCGGTATAAGCTCCAGAGGTCATAGACTTGGCTGCATTAAAGATAGCGAAGAGCAACAGAATTAAAGTTACCCAACGTAAACCTGAATGTGCGTGTAATAATGCGTTGTACATAATTCGATGATTTGATACAAAGATAATACAAGTAGCCTAGCATATTTCGGCAATTCACTTCTATTTAATAATTTCACACCTTATAAAACCAGAAAATGAAACATCTGATTCTCTATCTCAGCTTGATGGTGAGTGTTAGTGCCGCCGCACAAATTGTCCCGTCAAATGGAGTCAAATCATCTGAACCTGAATGGATTGCCATCAAAGGAGCCACAATAGTAGTGAGTCCGGAGAAAAAAATTGACAATGGTACACTTCTGATCCATAATGGAGTAATCGAAAAAGTTGGATCGATCGTAGTTCTGCCAAAAGGGACCGTGGAGATCGATCTGAGCGGAAAAGTTATCTATCCTGCATTCATCGAACTCAATAGCTCAATCGGAATGCCAGAGCTAAAGAAACCTCAATGGAATCCAAGACCTCAGATGGAATCGAGTAAGGACAGTAAATACTACTGGAATGAATCCATTCATCCGGAAATTGATGCAAAAAACCTTTTCTCCTACGATCAAAAAGGAGTAGAAGGAATGTATGCGAAAGGTTTCGGATATGCGCTCACGCGACAACACGATGGAATTTCTCAGGGTACAGGAGCTTTCATTGCTCTTGGTCACCGTGATAACGAAAACAAAGTCCTGGATGCTCCCAACGCTTTCTTCTCATTTAAGAAAGGAGTGTCACGACAAACATACCCTTCCTCACAAATGGGAGCCATTGCTCTCTTGAGACAAGCCTTATATGACGCTCAATGGTATGCTTCTCAAACAGACCAATCCTTAAACTTGTCTTTGGATGCGCTAAATAACCAGCTTAGAAGTACTCTATTCTTCCATACTTACGACAAGCTGGAAATTCTTCGAGCGAATAAAATTGCGAATGAGTTTGACCTGAAGTTTACGTATATCGGTTCCGGTAGTGAATATACGGTGGCTAAAGAATTGAAGGCGTTAGGTTCTTCTGTAGTTATCCCCCTCAATTTTCCTGAGGCATATGATGTTAAAGATCCATACATTTCAAGACAAATACCACTAAGTGATCTCAGACATTGGGAACTCGCTCCTAAGAATCCATATATCCTAGTTGAAAATGGAGTAGAGATTTGTATATCCGGTAATGAAAATGCGAAATCAGAGGACTTCTGGAAGAACCTCAGAATTGCTAGGGCAAATGGCTTAAGCAGATCAGAGGCTATAAAGGCGTTGACTGTCAGACCAGCTTCTATCATAGGACTGTCTGATAAGATAGGCACCCTGGAGCAAGGAAAGATCGCCAGTTTCATGGTATACAGTGAAGATCCGCTGGAAAAAGAAAGTGAACTGCTTGAGGCATGGTTAAACGGTAAACGCAAAGTTGTTAAAACTCTTAAGGAGCAACAGATAACAGGAAAGTATGACCTTATCATCGCAGGAAAAACACTGGAGATCAATATCACCGGTGATGCTGAAAAACCTGTAGGAAAAATCAAAATGCCATACACGGATGAGGAAAGCGGGATGATCAAGGATTCTCTGGTTAGCGCATCTGTAAGTGTTGAAAAAAACGATATTACAATACAGTTCATTGCTGTTTCAAATGATTGGAAGGGTAACGTCTCGCTGCATGGAAAAGTAACCGAACGTCTAGGCATTTTTGAGGGCGGCGGAATACTTCCGGATGGTACCTGGGTGAAATGGTCTGGAATTAAGAAGGACAAAGGTGAAAAGGAAAAAGAAAAACAGAAAGAACAGGAAATAGACTCGACATATCAGTTATGGTATCCAAATATGGCTTATGGGTTTGACAGTATTCCGCAACAGGAATCCTATATAATTACCAATGCTACGTTGTGGACCAATGAAGAGATCGGTATCATTCCAAATGCTACGTTAGTCATTGAAAATGGCAAGATAAAATTTGCAGGCCAAGGTCCTTATCCAAAGCCGGCTGGATCAATCGTTATTGACGCAAAAGGCAAACATGTAACAACAGGGATCATTGATGAACACTCTCATATAGCCATTTCAAAGGGTGTTAACGAAGGAGGACAGGCTATTTCAGCCGAAGTTTCTATCGCGGATGTTGTCAATCCTGAGGACATCAACATTTACAGACAATTATCAGGAGGAGTAACTGCCGCTCAATTGCTTCACGGGTCGGCAAACCCTATTGGTGGACGATCAGCGTTGATCAAATTAAAATGGGGTTCAACCGCTGAAGAAATGCTAATCGAAAATGCTCCTAAATTCATCAAATTCGCCCTTGGGGAGAATGTGAAACAAGCCAATTGGGGTGACTTTAATACGGTGCGTTTTCCTCAAACGCGAATGGGAGTTGAACAAGTTTACATCGATGCATTTACGAGAGCACGTGCTTATGAAGCTGCGTGGAAAGCTTATAAAGCAGACACTTCCTCTGTAAAACCTGCTCGCGATCTGGAGCTTGACGCGCTGGTTGAAATACTGAACAGCGAACGATTCATTTCATGTCACTCTTACGTTCAAAGTGAGATCAACATGTTAATGAAAGTGGCTGAATCCTTTGGCTTTAGAGTGAACACATTTACACATATTCTCGAGGGATATAAAGTTGCCGACAAGATGAAAGAGCATGGCGCCGGCGGATCTACGTTCTCTGACTGGTGGGCTTATAAGTATGAGGTCAATGACGCCATTCCATACAATGCTAATATCTTGCACGAACAAGGTGTGGTAGTTGCCATTAACTCAGATGATGCGGAAATGGGGCGTCGTTTGAATCAAGAAGCTGCAAAATCTGTCAAATATGGCGGTATGAGCGAGGAGGACGCCTGGAAAATGGTAACGCTTAATCCGGCGAAGCTTCTTCATTTGGATGATAGAATGGGAAGTTTAAAAGAAGGTAAAGACGCCGATATCGTGATCTGGAGTACAAACCCATTGTCTATAGATGCAAAAGTTGAAAAAACTTTTGTCGATGGTATTCTCTTATATGACCAATCAAGAACACGTGAACTTGAGAAAAGAGATCGAGCAGAAAAAGCAAGAATCATTACTAAAATGTTGAGTTCAAACAAAAGAGGAGAGCCTAGCAAAAGGTTTGTCCGCAAAAAACGTGGACAGTACCATTGTGATACGCTAGGTGAAGAATATTCAACCGAAGAAAATAGTCATTGATCATGAAAGTAGTTATATATACACTTATGCTGCTAGCCAGCTTTTCAGCTGTGGCTCAGCAACCGAATAGAATCCTGCTTCTTGATGGGTTCCTCCACGTAGGAAATGGAGAAGTTATGGAACGGTCTGCTATCCTTATTGAAGATGGAAAGATCATTGATGTTCGGAATTCACTTGCCTATACCGTAAAACCTGAAGAGTGGGATACGATCATTCGTCTAGAAGGAAAACACATCTATCCAGGTTTTGTTGCACCTAATACCACGCTTGGATTAACAGAGATCGATGCGGTGCGAGCAACCAGAGATTTTGATGAAGTTGGGACCTATAATCCTCATGTGAGAACGCAGATCGCTTTCAATGCCGAATCAAAAGTGATCTCAACCGTAAGAACAAATGGAGTTCTCCTTGGACAACCCACTCCAAGAGGAGGTAGAATTTCAGGAACTTCTTCGATTATGCGTTTTGACGGCTGGAATTGGGAAGATGCCACGATCTCAGCTAACGATGGAATCCATATAAATTGGCCATCCAGTTTGGATGGTGGTGGATGGTGGGCCGAGCCAAAGCCGAAGGAGCGCAATAAAAATTATTCTTCTGAACTCGACGAGCTTTATGCCTTCTTCGATATGGCGCAAGCTTATAACGAAATCAAAAGCGAAGAACGAGATGTCCGTCTTGAAGGTATGAAAGGGGTATTTGAAGATGATCTCAGGGTATTCTTTCATGCCGAAGAACTACAACAAATATTGGACATCATTGATTTTGTGAAAAAGTATAAGATCAAACATCCAGTGATCATTGGTGGTTATGATGCCTATTTGGTTACAGATCTTCTGCGTGATCATAAAATTGCTGTGATGTTGCCGCGTGTTCACAGTCTTCCGGAAAATGAAGATGACCCTGTTGATCTGCCATATCGTTTACCCACTCTTTTGAAGGAGGGAAATGTGAAGTTCTGTCTTCAAAATGCAGGCGATATGGAAGCGATGAATGCACGAAATATTCCATTCTTGGCTGGAACCGCTCGTGCATACGGATTAAGTACTGAAGAAGCTGTTAAAGCGATAAGTCTCTCTTCATGTGAGATACTTGGCATTGATAAAGATTACGGCAGCGTTGAGAAGGGTAAATCGGCAACACTTTTCGTTTCAGAGGGTGATGCGTTGGATATCAGAACCAACCAGCTGTTACTCGCATTAATAGACGGGCAGTTTATGCCTCTTACGAATATGCAAACGGATTTGTATTACAAATACACAGGAAAATACAAACGTGCAGGTAAGGGTAAATAAGATTTGTCATCATATTTACCCGGGTTTTCAGCGTGAATTATTATTTTTGTTCAGAATGAATCTAAATAACATTAAAAACAATAATTATGGCTTTTGAATTACCCGCGTTACCATACGCATACGATGCTTTGGAACCACATATTGATGCTAGAACGATGGAGATCCATCACACAAAGCACCATAACGCATACACAACAAACCTGAATAATGCGATCGCCGGAACTGAACTTGAAGGGAAAACAATAGAAGAGATCCTTCTAGCGTGTGAGAATAACCCGGCTGTTAGAAACAATGGTGGTGGATATTGGAATCACTGCATGTTCTGGGAAGTGATGGGACCAAATGGAGGTGGGCAACCTACAGGTGAATTAGCAGATGCCATCAATTCGGCATTCGGTTCTTTCGATGCGTTCAAAGAAGAATTCTCTAAGGCAGCAGCAACTCGTTTTGGTTCTGGATGGGCTTGGTTGTGTGTTACAAACGGAAAATTGGAAGTTTGTTCTACTGCTAACCAGGATAACCCAATGATGGGATTCGGTTGTACCGGAACTCCTATCCTTGGACTTGACGTTTGGGAGCATGCATATTATTTGCTTTACCAAAATCGTCGTCCAGACTATATCAACGCATTCTTCAATGTCATCAACTGGGAAAAAGTGGCTGAGAATTACGCGAAAGCGAAATAAGATTAAATACGCTAAGAAAAGGCAGTCACCAAAGACTGCCTTTTTTTGTAACCAAAATTCTGATAGAAGGTTATGAGATTAACTCCTTAATCTTCTTATATGCATACTCTTTCTCTCCTTCTCCCGTTCGCATTATTGCATTTCTTGCATCCCTCAAAACCTGAATTAGCAATTGAGCTCTCCGATGCTATTTCTCAAGGTATCATCAAAGCAACGCCTATTTCTACAGGTACCTACGCCGAAAGCAGTGTTACTTTGAAACTGGTCAATAAGGTCAATAGAAACATTAACATACATATTCCCGCGGGCACACTGTATCATCCCGAAAATTCAGATGATCAGTCGTTGATTCAATTGGAAGAACAAGATGTTATTGTGAGTGCCGGCGGTACAATGCAATTGAACATTGATGCCTATTGTACTGAAAGTAATGATGGTGTTCCCGATGGAGGAAGCACATTTCAAATTGGTAAAACAACAGATAAAGACCTCTTGGCACTAATTGTTCAGCTAAAAAAAACACCTACGGATAAGTCGGCATATCAGGATGCCGTTTGGTCAATAACTGATGGACATGAGCTTACTTATTTGCCGAACCAAACTGAAAATGATCAGCAGCTGAGAACGTTTATTGCCAATACAACCGGCCAGGAAAACAACTGGTACAATCTAACTCCTGTTCGCCGGATTGACGCAGACAGACGTATCATAATTGAACCAACTATTATTTCAGGAATGATTGAATTCGCTTGTACTCCCGGTAAATCTATTATAGAGGAGGTTCGTAAAAAAGATGGTACTGTGATGATCTCGAACGATACAAATTTTGCTCCTCGCCGGGATCACGTAACGTATGAATTCAAACTTAAAATTAGAGGTTGGGACAAAGGTGAGTACTATGTACTTCTAAAAAA
>SBGS01000219.1 GCA_006226555.1 Bacteroidota bacterium | reverse complement strand
CTAAGTGTAACGGAAAATACAGGTATAACGCTAACAGAATCTTTAGCAATGGATCCGGCAGCAAGTGTTTCTGGCTGGTATTTTGCGCATCCGCAGAGTAAATACTTCGGTGTTGGTCTCATCGGAGATGATCAGGTTCAGGATATCGCTGCAAGAAAAGAATATGATCTTGAGGTAATGAAAAGGTGGCTCAGTCCAAACTTAAAGTAGCTAAAAAAGTAAAGCAGCTCGGGCGAGCTGCTTTACCATAACCTAACCTAACCACTATTCACTGAAAAAGACTTCTAGTTTGATTGAAAATCAATTACTGATCAATCTTGTATACAAATTTAAGGCTAAGAAACGTTTAGGCAAGTCTGTAAAACCTTGAACAATCCCGATTATAAGATTCTGATTATTCCGCTTTTTTAACTCTCAGGAATTAGAAAGGAAAAATTAAAATGTTTGTAGACAAAAAATGGCATTTCGTAGAAAATAGCCATCCATTATCCTTGGAATCCTAAAAAAAATAAATTTTATGACTTTTCGACAGAAAGGATAAATTGTTCGATGAAATCATGAAAATTGTAATTAAAAATCAATGATTTACGAAGTTTAGAGCGGAAATCCTAAAATCAGGAATTACAGGCTAATTGGAAATTCATAATGATTCTTGAACTTTCATCGGTCGAAAGGAGAATTTCGTCGAACTTTTTGAAAAGAGATAAAAAGAAAGAGGGCCTTAAAGCCCTCCTTTATAAAATTAGATGTTACTTCTTAACTTCCAATTTGCCTTTTTGTAGATCCAAACCTTTAACCTGTACATAAGAAGGTATAGTGAAGGTATGATCACCAAGGTTAGGAATGTGGCGAAAGTCAATCCATATATGATCGCCCAGGATAAAGGAGCGAAGAATATATTGTTGTCACCACCGATATAAATGTTAGCATCGTATTCTGTAAATAGCGTAAGGAAATCAATATTGAAACCAACAGCCAATGGAATCAAGCCCAATACGGTAGTGATTGCAGTAAGTAATACCGGTCTCAATCGCGTTTTACCTGCTTCAATTGCAGCTTCTACGATCTCATCATATTCTAACTGATCATACTCGCCCAATTGTTTGCGCTGACGTCGTTCCTTTCGCAACTGATTTGTATAGTCTATCAGTACAATGGCATTATTTACTACCACTCCAGCGAGCGATATAACACCGATCATTGTCATCATGATCACGAAGTTCTGACGAGAAATTACAAGTCCTAATAGGACACCGATCAGTGATAGAATTACGGTGATCATGATCACTGAAGGCATTGAATACGAATTAAATTGCGCCACAATAATGAGTAGGATAAGAAAAACTGCAATGAGAAGGGCATTGCTCAAAAAGGCCATTTCCTTTGCTTGTTCCTCTTGTTGTCCCGTGAAGGCATAGGAAATGCTGTCATCTAACTTACCGCTGGATTCATATTTTTCCATTTGCGCCTTTACATCCTGGACTACCTCATTGGCGTTGAATCCTTCAATGATGTTGGAAGAAACTGTTACCAATGGGATCTGATCTTTACGCACAACACCGGTAAATGAGCTTACTTCTTTTGGATCTTTTATTACTGAACGAATAGGAATATTCATCAGCTGACCTTTATTGTTTCGGAAGATCAAACGCTGATCTAAAAGTGCATCGAGATCCTCTCTACTGCGTTTTTCGAATTTAACGACAATATCATACGACTCTTCGTCCTGTGTATACACAGCGATGTCCTGACCAAGTAGGGCTTTTCTGATCGCCATACCAACTTGATAAGTAGACGCATTAAGTTTTCTCAATTGATCGCGATCAACGTGGATTGGAATCTCAGGTCTATTCGCCTCAACATTCAGTTTTAGCTCTTCAACTCCTGGTATTCCCTGTTTATCCAGATATGCCTTAATTTTTCCTGCTTCAACAATAAGGTCCTTGTATTCGCGCTTACCGGAAACCTCAATGTTGACCGGAGGTCCTTGTGGAGGTCCGTTTTCTTCTTTAGCAACCGTAATTTCAATATCTGCGGTAAACTGACCTCTTAAGCCGTTTTGGATGGATTTGAGTACATCAGAGGTTTTCACACCATTTCGGTGCTGAAATTCTGTGAAATTCACTGTTATCCGACCTTTGTGCGGCGTATTACCCATAGCTACTCCTGCTTGTGGGTCACTCGTTCCCTCTCCAACCTGCGAAATGATCGATCGAATAAGCTTCTTTTTAGGGTCGTTGATCGCTTTGTCTGATTCCAAGTAAGGACTAAGGATCGCATTGAGCTTTTCTTCGATTTTTAACGTTGTCTCATTGGTCACCGTAATGTCTGTCCCAACGGGGTGAGAAATGAATATGTTGACATAATTCGGCTCATTCACTGGGAAGAAGTCCACTTTCGGAGGGAAAATAAACATGAGTACGAAAGAGAAGATCAATAATCCAACCGTACCCAGGAAATAACGCAAAGGACCATTTCCATTCAAGGCCTTTGTAAGGAATCGTTCGTAAAATGATTCGAGCTTTGGTAAGAAACCGTTTTGGAACCTTTCAGCTCCTGGATAAAGAACATAATAATTGAGAATGATGAGCATTCCCAAAACTACAAGGATGTTGCCGAGAGCTATCGCTCCAAGAAGGATAAAGATCAATCCGATTCCCGCAGAAATTCCGGCATTTATCCATGATCTTCTTTTATTGGGAACGCTTGCACTGACTTTCATAAAGGATGCTGCCAGTACAGGGTTGATCACAAGAGCTACGAATAAAGAAGAACCAAGTACAATAATTAATGTGATCGGTAAATACTTCATGAATTCTCCCATAATTCCTGGCCATATTGCCAATGGTATAAAGGCTGCAAGTGTTGTTGCCGTTGAAGCGATGATCGGCATAGCGATTTCACCAACTCCGGTTATCACTGCTTGCATTGCAGATTTACCTTCAGCCATGTGCCTATAGATGTTCTCTACAGTCACAATTCCATTATCCACTAGCATTCCCAGCGCCAAAACAAGTGAGAAAAGTACCATCACATTGAGGGTAACTCCCATGGTATTTAGTATCAGGAAGGACATCAGCATGGATAGTGGTATGGCTACCCCAACGAACAAGGCATTTCTGATCCCCAAGAAGAAATGCAATACTCCAACTACCAGCAGGATCCCAAAAATGATCGAGTTGAGCAGGTTGGAAACCATCTCGCGCGTGTTGTTTGACTGATCACTCGTAAGCGATATCGAAACACTATTTGGAATTGTACCATCTTCTTTAGCTTCTTTTAGGATCTCATTGATCTTGTCAGAGGCATCCAACAGGTTTTGACCTCCCTGTTTCTTTACATCGAGCATCACAACGGGTTCACCAAACTCCCTTGCGTATGAAGTAGTATCACCATTTCCAAATGTTACTGATGCAACGTCTGCCAGTTTTACAGGCATAAAATCATCCTGCTTAACAATGATCTCGCGAAGTTCATCTGCACTCTCAAATTCTCCTTCAATACGAATTGTTTTTCGAACACCATCTGAGAGAAGTTCACCTCCTGGAATTGTTTGATGCTCTGCTTTGACTGCGTTTTCGATGTCTTCCAAAGTAACGTTTACCGCATTTGCCTTTATTGGATCAACATCTATTCGCATTTCCTCTTCCTGAACTCCACGAATATCAACTTCACTGATCTCAGGTAATTCTTCGATCTGATCCTCCAGCGTTTCTGCGATGTCTTTTAGAAGTCTTGCATTGTCGCCACGAAGGTTAATATTCATGATAGGCATATCCGAAGGATCCAACTCAAAGATGTTAGGCTCAACCGGTAATTCGGGGAAGTCCGATTTAGTGCGCGCATCATCTACGGCATCCTTAACTTTTTGTAAGGCCTTATCGGCTGGCATTTTGAAGTCGAACTTAACCCGGATGGTTGTGTATCCGTGAACAGAATTCGTATTTATTTCATCAACGAGTTTAATACCACCGATCTCTTTTTCTATTGTTCTGGCAATCTTCTCCGACATGTATTCGGGTGAAGAACCAGGCTTAGCAATACCAATATAGATCTCCGGGATCTGAAGCTCTGGAAAGTTTTCTTTCGGCATGGAGTTGTACGCCAGAAATCCTCCCAAAATGATCACGATCGCGATCAAAAAGACAGTTTTACTGTTCTTAACGGACAGAGTAGACAGTCCGAAACCCTTATTTTCTTTTTCCATAATCGCGTGCCTATTTTATTCTTACGACCTCGTCATTAATGATACCTTTCGCTCCTTTAACGGCGATCATGTCTTTTGGCTGAATACCATTCTTTTTTATCAAGCTTTCTCCATTGTACGACTCAATAACTGTAACATCCATTTTTACTGCCTTATACAATTGAGACCCGTCTTCAGACTTTTTATTGAGCGGAACTAGCTTAAACAGATAATCCTTGTTGTTTTGGTCTTTCATAATTGCCTCTGATGGAACCACTAGTCCATCTTTCACCTTCATATCTGTGATTGTCAGTTCGGCTAACATGTTCGGCAAAAAGTAATTATTGTTGTTGAGCGTCGATTTAATTCTAAACGTTCTGTTGGTAGGCTCTATATAGTTCCCGACATAATCTACCGGTAGCTGAATGGAGGTGTCTGAGTAATGAGGGAAGCTCACGATGACAGGTGTTCCTACAACAACTTTGTCAAAATATTTCTCAGAAATAGAAGCTGTTATATCGATTGAATTATTGTTTACGAGTCTCACTACCGGTGTTGAAGCACCAGCCATTTGTCCCTTCTTAGCAAAAACCTGATCAATTGTGCCTGAGAAAGGCGCTTTGATCAACGCTTTTCCACGTTGTGTATCAAGGGACTGAATGCTCGCTTTGAGCGAATTGACTTGGTTTTGAGCTGACTCGAGTTCAAGCTCGGTACCAACTCCTCTTCGATGAAGCTCCTCTTGTTTCTTCAGCATGTATTCTGCAAATTTCAATTGGGTTTGAAGCTCCTGAACATTTGAAGAGAGTACAGAGGCATCAATTTGTGCGATGACCTGACCTGCGCTGACTTTTTGACCTTCTTTTACATTAATGGCAGTTACCAGACCACCCATTTCCGCAGTTATCAATACGTCTTGATCGGTTTCAACATTTCCAGGCACATGAATTCTGTGCTCAAAGTCTTTTTTCATAGCCGGAGCACCCGTTACTAAAGGTTTAAGTTGCTCACTGATTTCGGTAGTTTCAGTTGTTTCACCGCATCCGACAAATAGGAATGATACTGCTGTCAGATATACTAATTTTTGTACTTGTTTCATTTTTATTTCGATAGAATATTGTTGTATAATTTGTCCAATTGAAGTTTTGCAGTGAGGTAGTCCATTTTTGCTCCCACTACCTGTGCTTGCGCCTGAATGAGCTGATTGTATTTTTGAGTAACCAGAATACTATTCGATTTACCGATCTCCTCACGGATCAGTGCTTTTTCATATATCGATCTGGCGAGTGCAAGATTTTCTTCTTCCAGTGCTAATCTGGATTCGGCAGAGCGGAGATTGTTTCGGTATTGCATTTCCTGAAATTGAAGTGAATTTTCAAGGTTTTGCAATTCGTTCTGGTCCTTCATGAGCTGAACCTTTGCTTGTTGAACGCGTGCGTGTCTCTGTAATCCGGAGAAGATCGGAATGTTCATTTGCAAACCCCAGAGTGTTTGCGGGTACCACTCTCCGGAAGAAAAGAAGTCGAATTCATTCCTGTAGGCGTTGTAAGCATGTTGGAAAAAGCCATTTAAAGATGGTAAGCTTGCGGCTTTGTTATTTTTTAAATTATAGCCTGATAATTCAACTTTCTGGGTAAGCATGGTATAGGTAAGGTTGTCAGTGATCGCTCCTGTCTTCAGTGCATGCTTACTCATGAGCTCAGTTGTTCCATCTACAATATCTATCGTTTGATCCGCAGGATATCCCATAGAAAACTTTAGCAGAGCGATAGCGTTCTCGTATTGAATTTGTGCAGAAAGAGATGCATTCTTTGCAACTGCGAGAGAGTAAAGCAATTGGTCATAGTCCTCTTGTAACATCATTTCAAGATCTAAATATGCCTTTTGCTTATTGACAAGGTCATCGGTGAGGATCACAAGAGAATCAAGGAAGAGCTTATTTTCTTTTGCTACGGCAGCCAACTCATAGGCCTGAATCACATTGAATATGACTTCTTCTTTTGATAAGGTAGCGTTCGTAGCTTCGAATTTTCTGTAAAACGATGCAACTTGAAGCCCAACTATGTAAGAACCGTTGAAGATCAATTGATTTACTTGGAACGTTCCTGATGCCGCATAATCAGTACCCATTCTAAATTCCATTAACTCTCCTGGCTGAGCCATTGGATTAAATCCTGATGCATCAACTACCTGAACAGGGATATTAATATAATTCGTTAATTGTCCTGAAATGTTTATCTGAGGTAGTCCCATTCCTCGGGTTTCGATCATTTGTTGGCGTGCATTTTCTTCACTAAGCGCACCATTTTTGATCATTACGTTATTCTCCAATGCATAACTTTTTGCTTCCTCGAGAGAAAACTGAGTTTGGGCAAATGATGCACTCAGTCCGGTGAAAAGAAACAATAGAGCTTGAAATTGCTTAATCATTGTGTTCGTTTTTAAGTCGTTGTTTTAAATATTCTCTTCCTTTCGTGTTCGAAATACCAAAAAGGTGATTCAGGATCATTTGCATGTAGACATCCTGAAACTTATAGTGTGGCCAAGGAAATATTTGGCTGTTTAAAATGGTGTCTGTTGCAGAAACATAAAGACCGGATAAGATCAATGGATCAGCATTTTTACGGTAGATCCCTTCTTCAATCCCTCTTTCTATATTTTGTTTAATGAGGTTTCGAACGAAATTCCACTTGTGATCCTCCATGATCTGCCATGCTTCAGGGTGATACTTTTTAAGATCAAAAAATACGGTTGGCGTAACGTTCTTTAGTTGTTCCATAATGAACTCGGACACCACAAACATTTCCTCTATCGCATTTGTACTTGTTTTGCATCCAGCTACAGCATTGCAATCCTCATTTACTTTAAAACGAATGATCGTTGACACCAATTCATTTTTGTCCGCAAAATATTTGTAGATCGTTTTTTTCGAGATGCCTAACTCCCTGGCGAGATCATCCATGGTAACACTCTTGATTCCAAGTCTTAGAAAAACGCCGGTACTTCTTTCAAGTATGTCAATTTTCTTTTCATCCATGGCGCAAATGTAATAGAAAAAAACAATGGAAACGAAAAACATGAAAAAAGTTTCCGTTGTTTTAGGAATTTTATACGTTACTTTAATGTGTGAAAACAATTCAGGTGTATACTGACGGTGCAGCTAAGGGTAATCCCGGACCGGGAGGCTATGGAGTTCTTTTGAGATTCAATGGAATTGATAAGGAGCTGAGTCAGGGTTACCGTAAAACCACCAACAACAGAATGGAGTTACTTGCGGTTATTGTGGCATTGGAAGCCCTCAAGACCAATAAACATCCGGTAGAGATCTTTTCAGATTCTAAATATGTTGTTGATGCCGTTAATCAAGGGTGGGTTTTTTCGTGGAGAAGTAAGGGTTTTAAGGGAAAGAAGAATAGTGATCTCTGGATGAGATATCTGCGTTTACATGAGAAGTTCAAGATTCGCTTTCATTGGGTTAAAGGGCACAATGGTCATCCGGAAAATGAACGATGCGACGAATTAGCTGTTAGGGCTGCGGAGGATATTGAGCATCATCTTATTGATGAGTTCTTCGAAGCTGAGCAGGAAAAGTTACTATGATCAAACTGCCGAGGCTTGTACGTTCTGGCAGGCCTTGACAAAGGTATACATGATTGGATGAGGTATTTCTCTTGTTGAGGAAATCTGCGGACAGAATCCAGTGGCTACAAAGAAATAGTGGTTCTTTAGCGAAATAACTTCCGGATCTTCAAATTGATTGTATGCTTCGATGTCAATTAGTTTTTCTGTCATCAATTCGATCAATTGAGGATACATTGAAAATCTTGTAGAGCTTAGCTCGACTTTGGAGTGATGTTCGTATAGATGAATAAATGCCTTTGAATAAGGAATAACGGTAATTCGCTCGAACTGTTCACCATCAACAAGATTGTCAGAGACCAACTTTTCCTTCTTGGTGTTTAACTGATATAAATTGATGAGCACCTCCAGCATTAGACGGTATCCATCACCGGTGATCAGCGTTGGCAGTCCTTTGTTCAGCAATTCTCTAATAAAACCACTCAGAAAAAATTCATTGCTATAAGGACCAGGTGCAATGAGAAATCCATCGTATTCATCAAAATGTTGTGGTCTGAATTTGACCGCTTCATTTAATTTGATCCAATAATAGCTAATCTCTGTTTCCAGAAAATGGGCTGCGTGATCGATTGCAAGATTTGTTGCATGATGAGAATTATACGTAAAGTTATAATCCCCGATTATCGCTATTTTGATTCCGTTCGCCATCCTAACGGATGTGCAGTAAGTGACTAACGTTTAAACCAACCGCTGTAAACAGCGTTGTCGATTCTCACAGAATCAGTTACGTCCATCATTTGTTGAGCATCGTAATAGGTTCTGTACACGTAGCAGTTGAAGTTACATCTGAACAATGAGTAATCTCCCGTAGAGTCTGATTCTTGTTTGATGTCGTAGAACTGAACGTCTTGTGCATTTACACTAAACTCATCAGAAGTCCATACAGCACCATAACCATCACGGTATATCACTTCAAATCCACTTGCGCCACCGTTAGAATAATTAGGTTGGTCATTGGCAACAAAGAAACTATTGAAAGTACTCAACCCTGGGTCTGCTTCTGAAGATGCATCCCACAAAACGCTTCCCAAACCTACCTTGATCATAGTTGCAGCCTGTGATGATGACATTTCAGAGTAATAAACAGCAGAACTGAAAGACGGTGGAGGCAAAATCACTTTTGCTTTCTCACTTTTGTTCGAGTAACCAAGAACGTTCTCAGTCAGCTCAATAGTTGCTGTACCACCTTGTGAAGGTGTGAAGTCACCAATGAAGTGAGCATATAGATCAACCATCGGTACCGGAGCAGGAATAACCTCGTGCTTAATACATGAAGCAAGTGTCAAAAACAGGGCTCCAGAAAATATGATAACTTTTTTCATATGCAGTAGTTTCGTTGTGCGAATACTATAAAAGTAATACTAATCTACGGAAAATAACGAAAATAGTTACCTCATGGTTGGCTCTAATTTAAAAATCATGCACGAATTTGTTTCAATTCGCCTAGATCGGATAGGTCAGCAATGTTTAAAATGGGTTTATTTAAGTCGTCTCTGAGGTCAATTTCAAAAAGTTTGCCCTCTCCCGGTAATACATAACTGCTCAAACGTGAAAATACGTCGGTAGACTTCTCGATAAGGGCATTTATCAATTTATTTAAACTGGTATTGTTCATGATCAATTCGCCATTAAAACGAAGGGAATCAGCAATGAACTGAACTTCTATTTGCGCTTGGGTGTCATTTTCAAAGAATGAAATGCGGTCGATCTGAAATGGGTATGCACTTGTTGTCATAGCTTTTTGTTTTGATGAACAAATATTTATCAGGAAGAACGTAAACTATTTACGTAGATAAATTTTCCACCATTAATTCGTCATTATTGGCTATTTTCGAGCAAAAAGAAAAGCATGAAGTACGATAGAATAAATAAAGAGTTGTTTATCTCAGCCAGAAGCGGTTTTATGAAGTCAATGGAAAAAGGTGCATTGGCTGTATTCAATTCGAATGATATTTATCCGATCAGTGCCGATAGTACCATCCCGTTTCAACAACATAGGGATATCTTCTATCTATCAGGAGTTGATCAGGAAGAAAGTATACTTGTGCTTTTCCCGGATGCCTCAAATCCGGATCACAGAGAAATTTTGTTTCTGAGAGAGACAAACGAGCATATTGCCATTTGGGAAGGAGAAAAGTTAACCAAGGAAGCAGCATTCGAAACGGCTGGAATTTCAACAGTTTACTGGCTAGACCAATTTCAGACAATTTTTAAACAGTTGATGGCTGAGGCCTCAAGTATTTATCTGAATACCAATGAACACTTGCGTGCAAATACGGAAGTTCAGACCAGAGAAGATCGCTTCATCGAATGGGTGAAGAAGGAATTCCCTGCTCACCAGGTAAGAAAAAGTGCTCCGATCATGCATCGATTAAGGTCAGTTAAGCACAAAATTGAATTGGATCTGATGCAGAATGCGTGCAATATCACGAAGAAAGGATTTGAACGTCTTTTGAAATTCGTGAAGCCGGGGGTGATGGAATATGAGATCGAGGCAGAGCTTATACATGAATTCATCAGAAACCGTTCTAAGGGATTTGCCTACACGCCGATTATTGCATCAGGTAAGAACGCGTGTGTTTTACATTATATTGAGAATAATCAGGAATGTAAGGATGGTGATGTGATCCTTTTGGATGTTGGTGCTGAGTACGCGAATTACGCTTCGGACCTTACACGTTGTATTCCTGTAAACGGAAGATTCACGGCTCGACAAAAAGATGTCTATAATGCCGTACTGCGTGTAAAGAACGCTGCTCAGAAATTATTGGTTCCGGGCACGATGATGGCGGAATATCACAAGGAAGTTGGTAAGCTGATGGAAAGTGAGCTTTTGGGACTAGGTCTGATCGATCAAACCGATATTAAAAATCAGGATCCAAAATGGCCGGCGTATAAAAAATACTTCATGCATGGAACGTCTCATTTTATTGGTCTAGATACACATGATGTTGGTTTATGGAATGAACCTATCAAGGCAGGTATGGTGTTCACTTGTGAGCCTGGGATCTATATTCCTGAGGAAGGCCTGGGGATAAGACTTGAGGACGATCTTGTTGTTCAGGAAAGTGGAGCTCCATTCAATCTGATGAGAGAAATTCCAATTGAGGCAGATGAGATCGAGGAAATAATGAACTCCTAAATAATGAAAATCTATCTGGAAGGCGAAGGTGAACAGATAGTGCTGTTCATTCATGGATTTTTGGAGGATAGATCGATGTGGAATTTCATCACGCCAGATGAATTTCGAATGGTTATAATAGAGATTCCTGGTCACGGTGAAGAGCCTTTGTTCGTTTACAGGTCCATTGAGGAACTTGCACATGAGATCAAAGATACTTTGAACAGAGAAGGGGTCATTCCGAATGCGATCGTAGGTCACTCCATGGGAGGCTACATTGCCATCGAACTCTTTAAAATGATCGATCAGTCGGACAAGCTTGTCCTGTTGAATTCTAATTTCTGGTCAGATTCTTATCTTAAGAAGGAAGATCGTCGAAGAGTAGCGGAGATCGTGTACAATCAAAAAAAATTATTTCTGGAAACCGCGATTCCAAATTTATTTGGGGATAAAGCTGCTTTTTTAACTGAAATAGAGCAACTTATTATGGCTGCAGAAAAAATGTCCCCAGATGCGATTGCGATCGCATCTATTGCTATGTCGAATCGAAATGACAATACAGATTACCTTAGAAATGAATCGAGAGAAATAATGATCATACAAGGTAAGAACGATAATATTGTTCCCATCGATCAAATGATGGAAGCAACAAAAGGCTGGAATCATCCAATGGTTGTCGACTCAGGACACATGTCGCATACGGAATGCAGAGAAAGAATAATAGAGCTATTAAATGATGCAATTATGCATTAATTACCACTATCAATAAAGATCCAAATAAATAAAGGTTGAGTAGAATTTTTCATGGTATATCGTTTAGCATTAACTCAAATTTAAGTAGAGAGGATTTAAACCTCAAGGGAAAAAACTTAAACGGTAGCCTTCATTTATTGTCCGTCCGATTTTCTGTAATAAAGGGTCAATACATAGGTTTCAGATATCGAATGGGAGATAGCACGATAAAAATTCTTTTTTATCTTTCATTAAAACCATGCTTATGAAACTTAGAGCTATTGTTGTTGATGACGAAGATTTTGCTAGAAAAAATCTGATCATGCTTCTCGAGGAATACTGTCCTGAAATCGAAGTGATAGGGGAAGCTTCCAGAAAAGATCAGGCTAAGGCGATCATTGAATCATCAGATCCGGATGTTGTTTTTCTTGATATTCGAATGCCATCCGGAGCGGAAGGGTTCGAACTTTTGGAGGAAATCGAACATAAGAATTTTTTAGTGGTTTTTGTTACGGCATTTAAGGACTATGCCATTCGCGCATTTAATGCAAGTGCCGTGTATTATCTTCTTAAACCAATCGATATCGATGAGTTAAGAAATGCTGTAGACCGACTTAAAGAGACATCAACTGTATTTAAGAATGCGCCGGAGAACTATGACGTTTATTATGAGTCGCTAAAGAACCTATCTAGCTCTCTGTTACAAAATAAAAAGTCAAATAGAATTGCAATCAGTCATACAAAGGGTCTAAAAATTGTCGATGATGATTCGATAACTCATTTGGA
>SBGS01000105.1 GCA_006226555.1 Bacteroidota bacterium | reverse complement strand
TGTTACTCCTTGAAGATCACATTCATCGTTCAGGTTACAGACCTAGGAAACTCTTTGTCCACAACTACATTGCCTTCCTGGTCTACAACCTTGGAGCAACATGGTGGGTGTATTATGCCAGTCCAGAAGGTGCTATCATGGCTTTCGTTCTGAATTCCCTTCTTATGGCAATAGCATTTCAGCTTTTTCACTTTACCAAAAGAAGTGTCGGAGCCAAAGAAGGATATATTGCACTAGTCATTTACTGGATCAGCTTTGAATACTTTCATTACAACTGGGAAAGCTCGTGGCCTTGGTTAACCATGGGTAATGTGTTCAGCATAAGAACAACATGGATCCAATGGTATGAGTTTACAGGCGTTCTTGGAGGTAGCATGTGGGTTTTGATCGTTAACCTGATCATCTTTAAGATCTTAAAGAACATTTACGTCCTTAAAGAATCAAGAAGAATACAAACTCCGCTCTTTTATGTCCTCGGTTTCGCCTTGGCCTTTCCCCTTTTGATCTCTATTGTCATGTTCATTAGGCATGAAGAGAAGGGAAATAAAATAGAAGTCGTTGCCGTACAGCCGAATATTGATCCATACATTGAGAAGTTCGGTTCAGATGTTTTTCAGCAGTTGGACAAACTGGTTGATCTGGCAGCTAAAAAAGTGACCCCCAATACAAAGCTGATCGTGGCCCCTGAAACTGCCATAAGCATGAGCTTCAATGAAGATGCTCTAGACCAACCTTACACCTATGCCAATATGCTCAACGCATATTTTAAAGCACAAGCAAATAAGCTCAATCATGTCCCTATCTGCATCGGTGCCAGCACCCATCGCTTCTTTGCAGACAAGAATTCCTATGCATCTTTTTATTTGGAGGAACAAGGCAGATATGTAGAGAATTACAATACATCTGTTTTGATCGATACCAACCAATTTACCTTCGTACATAAATCCAAGCTTGTACCAGGTGTAGAGAAAATACCATTTGCTTCTTCTCTGCCCTTCCTGGAAGATCTTTCGATAGACCTTGGCGGAACTACAGGTACGTTAGGGGTTGAGGAGTATCCGAAAGTACTACACACAAATGACTTCACCTTCGCTCCCGTTGTGTGCTATGAGTCCGCTTTCGGTGAGTTCATTGCCCAGCAATGCCGACAGGGAGCATCTTTTGTTTGTATTGTAACGAATGATGGCTGGTGGAAAGATACACCTGGATACAAACAGCACGCAAGCTTCGCTCGACTTAGAGCAATTGAAAATAGAAGAGCAGTCGTTAGAGCAGCCAATACCGGAATTAGTTGTTTTGTGGATCAGAAAGGAACTGTTCAGGCTGCCACAGGATGGTGGGTGCCGGATGTTATTTCCGGTAACATTCAACTCAATACTGAGCAAACCGTTTATACACAGTTCGGAGATTATTTCGGAAGGAGTTTATCCTTTGTATCGGTATTACTCATTCTGTTTTCCTTTGTGAAACGTTTTAAAAAGTATTTCGGAAAGGAATGATACAGCAGGAAGAGCTAATTGAAGAGCATGCCGATTTCCTTTTGAACTTCGCCTTTTCAAAAGTAAGAGACGAAGAGCTGGCGAAAGATCTTGTACAGGAAACCTTTCTTGCTGCCTTGAAAAACTTATCGGATTTTGAAAAAAGAAGCTCTCTTCGCACCTGGCTCGTTAGTATTCTGAATCGTAAAATCATCGATCACTGGCGGAAGGCTGAAACGAGATACACGAGCAATCTATCAGAATTACAGAGAGAAAAAGATGTGGATCTGAGTGCATTTCTCGGAGTTGATGATCAGAACATAGAGAGCGTTTTGGAACAAGGTGAGTTGACGAAAAAACTAAATGAATGCATTGATAAGTTACCGGATAATTACAAGGCTGTTATAAGCATGCGCTACCTTGATGAAAAAAAGGGAGATGAAGTATGTAAGGAACTAAACATTAGTCCATCTAATCTTTGGGTGATTGCTCATCGTGCGAAATTGTTACTGAAAGATTGTTTAACGCAAGGTGAATTATGAATTGTAAAAGAACTATCAGAATTATTGAACAGCGTTCATTTGGATCCGTTAGGTACACTGAAACAATCTCGGTTCGCTTTCACCTGAGCTATTGCAAGCACTGCCGTAATTATGAGAAAACAAGTCTTTTACTGGATAAGCTAATTTCCCGATCCTTGCGTGAAACACCTCCTCTTTCTTTCTCAAAGGATGAAAAAAATATTCTTCTGGAAAGGCTAATGAATAACGATCAGTAACTGATCTGACCAAACACTTCTTTTCTTCCTACTACACCATACAGAACAACGCGTCTGTTTTGCGAATCATGATAGCTTAATTTGGGAACGAATAAAAAGTTTCTATCGCGTCTTGCGTGCAAAATTGTTCGTTCAATTTTACCACTTACAATGTCAACTGAAGTTAAAGCAACTACATTCTTTTTCTTTCCATAGTGTGTGATATAAACCTCATCTCCTTCAATGAAATGACCTGTCGAGTCGTAATTCTCGACATGATCATTAAACAACATGTACATCTTTGAAGAATCCGAATAACTTACATATCCGCTGTATGGTCCTCCGTCATTCGTTGACACTTGATATTTCCTGACCTTCTTAATCCAGTCAAACTCTCCCTTTTTATTCAGACGATACACAATGATATCATTGTAATAGTAGTAAAAGGTATTCGAGCTCAATCCGCTTTGCTGGGTTTCCGTCAATCGTTCCTGAACAAAATGCTGCTCCATAGAACCAATGATGCTACTATCTTTCTGAATGGATGCCTCTCGCATTTCATAATTAAAATAGACTGCATCATCTTTTCCTTTTTCCTCCTTCTTCTTCAATCGCTTGCGAGCACGATCGGACCAGCCTTCCGTAATGATATCTGTTTTCAGCTCACAGAAGCCTTTGTCTAGCACTTTCTCTTGAGAAAGATCGAGTTTTTGATAGAATACGCCTTTAATTCCCAGCTCATCGAAATCACCGTAAAGTCCGGATAAATTGACAAGATCCTTTGAGTCATAGGACATTTTTAACGTGTAGATATTCCTGCCCTCCAAATCGACAGGGTAATCCAATAAACCTGTTTCGTCAATGTGGAAAATGTGAAGGGACTTAAATGCCTTGATATAGCGAAATCCCTTTTTAATTTCATTCTCATCATATTCCAGAACAGCGATAAAATAATCTCCTGAATTTGAAATATAATGTCCTTGTATTTCAGACAACTCTGCACTGTATGGAAGTGAATACTCTCCTTCATGCATCACATTCAGATCTTTGTCGAATACACGATAACCGTAAATGTGCTCCGTGTTCTTTTTACCCTCCTTTTCCCAGACCACAGAAAAGTATTTCCTGTCCTGAGAGAATCTAATCCCAAACTGTCCTTTAAAGTGACCTTTTTCGAATTCATAGCTGGCAAGTTTCTGCTCTTTCTCTACCCTGGAAAGATCGTCGCTGAAAACTCTTAAATAAAGGTGATTTTGATTATCTCTGATATCGGATAAAAAGGCAACGCATTTGTCATTGATGATGTCGACATTTACAAAGCTGCATACCGACTGTTCGATTGCCAATCGTACCTTGGTAGCACCTTTAATTTCAAAATTGTCGTGTCGGGTTACCTGATAATGACCAAACATTCTGCTTCCTGTCCAGCGCAATGCATAAAAAACAGAAGGATCAGAAGTCGGGAGTAATTTAATGAGCTGACCTTTCCTTAGCTCCGGTTTACTCCACTCAGTAGCACTTTGTTGGGCTTCAGTGTTGAAGACAATGAGAAACAACAACAGAAGCGAAGCTACACGCATGATCAGATCAGTTCTACTCCGGTATAATTAGAAGGTGTGATCTTTTTAAGCTCGTCCTTCAAGGAGTCATTTACGTCTAAAGTATCAATAAATTCATGAACTGTAGTCATCGTTACGGCTTCATTTTTCCTTGTAAGACCTTTTAAGGCTTCATACGGCTGTGGATATCCTTCTCTTCTTAGGATAGTTTGAATTGCTTCAGCTACAACCGCCCAATTTTGATTTAGGTCTTGTTCCAACGCGGATTGGTTCAATAATAACTTATCAAGACCCGTCAATGTGGATTTCAAAGCGATCAATGTATGTGCCAATGGCATTCCAACCGTCCTTAGTACAGTAGAGTCTGTAAGATCTCGTTGCAATCTGGAAACTGGAAGTTTTGCAGACAAATGTTCCAACAAGGCATTTGCAACACCTATGTTACCCTCCGAATTTTCGAAATCAATAGGATTTACTTTATGTGGCATCGCTGAAGATCCAACTTCACCCTCCTTCAACTTCTGTTTAAAATAATCCATCGAGATATATGTCCACATATCACGATCCAGATCCAAAAGGATCGTATTCATTCTTTTCAAGGTATCAAAAAGTGCAGCAAGATTATCATAATGCTCGATCTGCGTTGTAGTTTGACTTCGATTCAAACCAAGTATACTTCCAACAAAAGCATTCGCAAATTCAACCCAATTAACCTGACCGTAGGCCACGTGATGCGCATTGAAATTTCCTGTAGCCCCACCGAATTTAGCCGAATATGGAACTTGTTTTAATTGATTCAACTGGATTTTCAGTCGTTCAACAAAAACATAAATTTCCTTTCCTAAACGCGTTGGTGAAGCTGGTTGACCGTGAGTTCTGGCCAGCATTGGGATATCCTTCCAGTCATTCGCTTTTACTTCTAATGCGTGAATTACTTTCTCGAATTCTGGAATGATCACTTCATTAATTCCATCCTTCAATGAAAGCGGTATAGCCGTATTATTGATATCCTGCGATGTAAGTCCAAAATGAACGAATTCAAGATACTTTTCCAATCCCATCTCCTTCATTTTCTCCTTGAGAAAATACTCCACCGCCTTCACGTCGTGATTGGTGATCTTTTCTTTGTCTTTGATCCAAAGTGCATCGGATTCACCAAATGCCTTATAGATCTTTCTTAGGTCATCGTATTTGGAAACCGGAAAATCCTCCATGCCTTTGATTCCCGAAGCAGCCAATGCAATGAAGTATTCAACTTCGACCAATACTCGATAACGTATCAATCCAAATTCAGAAAAATAAGGCTGAAGCTCAGCTGTTTTTCTTTGGTAACGTCCGTCAATTGGGGAGATCGCTGTTAGGCTACTGAATTCCATATGCATTGTTTTAAATAGAAAGCGACAAAGATACAAATACCACCGAAATGATCGGATTTAGCAGCCTTTGTTTATTTTTGAGCATGCAATTTTTACGCGATATCGCTCTTGGATTCAATTCACTGGTAAAAGCCCTGCGATTTATAAGAGCGAATCGATTTCATTATTACATGATAATCCCCGCCATTTTGATGCTATTCATCTACTATCTGGGGGCAAAACTGCTATCACGTCACATCAGCCTCGAAGTATCAAACATGAACGAGATCACGTGGCTATTACTGTATCTTCTCATTGAAATATCGATCGCAGTACTGATGATGAAGTTCGCAAAGTATCTTGTCATTGCTGTGTTATCACCTCTCATATCGGCTATCAGCCGTAAAACAGAGAAAATACTTACTGGAAAGACTTATTCATTTTCCAAAGAGCAGCTGATACAGGACCTGAAACGCGCTTATCGCATAATTCTCCGCAACTTGATGTGGGAGTACACTTTCTTCTTGATCATTTTCATAGTATCCTATTTCGGGTGGGAAGAGCCTCGAAAATCTCCCGTTTTCTATCTCACATTTGTGATCGGTTTCTTCTATTATGGCTTTGGTTTTTTGGATTACATATTGGAAAGAAAACGCTTTGACATACAAACCAGCGTCGCTTTCGTTCGAAAACACAGAGGTCTTGCAGTGAGTATTGGTGCAGTTTATTCCTTAATGATACTTGTACCAGTAGATATTGGAAAACTATTCAATTGGGGATCTTTTATGGATGCACCGATTGTTTTTTTGGGAAATTTCTTTCTTCACCTGATACTATGGCTTTTGGCTTCAGCTGCTCCGATTGTAGCGATCGTAATGGCTACTATCAGCATGAACGAACTAGAGAAGAATGTGAACCTCCCGGAAGAAAGAAATTCACTTTCAGAAGACTAAAATTTCATAAAAAGAGGTATTTTAGTTTCTTTTGCACAACTTTTGATCAAGACTTTACAAACTGAAAATCAATAACTATGGTAAAAGTGCTTTTCATATCAGTGGTAACTTTCTTTATGATGAATGCTGCTGCGCGCGCAAACACAGAATTTCTTCCACCTGATTCCACAACTAATATTGTAGATAAATCAGCAGCTGTTTTAATGGTTGATGAAGGTAAAACCTTATATCTTGAGGGTAAGGTGAAAATGGCCTTGAATAAATTTCGTGAAGCTTCTGTTAAAGACCCTAACAACTGGAAAGCACAATATTGGATCGGTAAGTGCCACTACATTCTGAACAACTACGGATACTCACTGAAATATGCACAGTTAGCTTCAACAGTAGATGAGAAGTTTGATGCTGAGGTTTATCTTTTGATCGCTGAATCCTACCATCGCCTTGGTAAACTGGATTCTGCCATGATGAACTACGATCTTTGTATGCAAAACATTTCTGCTTCGCGAATGAAAACATTGCGTGTAGAGCAAATGAAAATGAATTGCCATTATGCACAGCAACACCTTGACACGAACGTTACAAAAGCGGTACGCAGAAGTGCTGGAGATCAGATCAATTCTGGATACGATGAATATAACGTTGTCGTAGCAGATAGTGGTAAGACTATTTATTTCACTTCTCGTCGCAGTAACACAACGGGAGGTGGCTTAAATCCCGATGACGAATTATACTTCGAGGATACATATCGCGTGAGCTGGGATGCTGCAGAGAGTAACTGGAGTGACGCTTCAAATGATCTTGGCAAATTAAATTCAGATGGTTTTGATGCCCTGAATTACATTTCTCCTGACGGTTTGTACGGTGTAATGACGTTGAATACTACCGCAACTGAAGCTAAACAAACAACGCGAGGTTCCGATCTTTGTGAACTAAAGAAAAATTCTAAGGATACGTGGAATACTCCTAAAGTGATCAAAAACAAAACGATCAACACTTCTTTCTTTGAAGGCTCAGCTACCTTGACCGCTGATGGTAGTACTATGTATTTTGTTACGGATAGAAAAGGTGAAAAAAGCTCAACAGACATCTATGTGGTTGAGAAAGTAGGAAAAGCCTGGGGCGTGGCAAAACCACTGCCTTTCAATGTGAACACTACAGGAAGAGAAACTACACCTTACATCACACCGGACGGAAGATACTTGTTCTTTAGTTCAGACGGTCATACTGGTTTTGGTGGATTAGACATCTTTGTTTGTGAAAACCTTGGTGACGGTTGGAGCGATCCTGTTAATCTTGGCCCAATGGTTAATACAGTAAACAATGATTCTCATTTTACCTATTTCCCTGAATTGAAGAAAGGATATATATCAGGAATTCAGATCCTTGGAAATAAGGCCAGTCTTGATATATTCGAACTTGATCTATCAGATTTCGTTCTTCCTAAGAACTAAAGACAGAAATGCCCAGATACCGATTCGATCTTGCTTATAACGGTCGAGACTACTTCGGATGGCAGCGACAACCGAAACAAATTTCTGTTCAAGAAGAAATCGAGAAGGCGCTTACGCGTTTAAATTCTAATGAACCCATTCAAGTCGTTGGGTGCGGCCGAACGGATACAGGGGTTCATGCACACCATTATGTGATGCATGCTGATCTATCCGAAAAAGTTGATACGGAGCAATATATATTCAAGCTGAATCGCATGCTGTCCGATGCTATTTCCATACATTCAATGGAGCTGACTTCGGATGATTTTCACGCGCGATTCGGTGCTACAGAACGTACCTATCGCTATTTTATTCATCAAAAGAAAGATCCATTCATTCACGAACTATCATGGTATTTTCCACCAGAGCTGGATCTGGACAACATGAATAAAGCAGCTGCCTTGCTTATAGGGAAAAAGGACTTTACGTCATTTTCGAAGCTTCATACTGACGTCAAAACAAACATCTGTGATCTAAGAGCTGCCAAATGGATAGATGCAGGCGATGGAAGAATCTACTTCGAGATCACTGCAGACCGTTTTCTTCGAAACATGGTCAGAGCAACAGTTGGAACCCTTATCGATGTCGGACTGGGTAAATTACAGCCTGAGGACGTATTGGATATTTTAAATAAAAAAGATCGCGGTGAAGCATCTACAAGTGTTCCGCCTCAAGGTCTGTTTCTTTGGAAGATCTCTTACTGATCAGTCTATGATGATCAAATAATTGTTCTTTTTTCCTTTACCAAGAAGAATATACTTTCCGTTTATCAGATCCTTTTCAGAAAGCTCATAAGTCTCTTCTACTTTTGCTTTATTCACAGACACAGCATTTGCCTTTAACTCACGTCTGGCCTCACCATTTGAAGCAAGGAAACCGGTCTTTGCAGAAAGTGCATCTATAATACCCAATCCGGCAGAAAAATCACTTTTTGAGATCGTGGCACTTGGGACTCCTTCAAAGACTGTTAGAAAGTCCTTTTCCGACAAAGAACGCAGGTCCTCCTCAGTTGACTTACCAAACAATATATTTGACGCAGCTATTGCAGTTTTGAGCGCTTCTTCACCATGTACGCGAATCGTTATATCTTCCGCGATCGCCTTTTGCAAGATCCTTAAATGAGGTGCGGCATTGTGTTCCGCCTCTAAAGCCTCGATCTCTTCCTTAGTCTTCAGCGTGAAAATTCTTATGTAATTTGGAGCATCGGCATCACTCGCATTCAACCAGAACTGATAAAATTGGTAAGGAGATGTTTTTTCCGGATCAAGCCAAACACTACCGCCTTCTGTCTTACCAAATTTAGTTCCATCCGCTTTTTTGATCAACGGCGTTGTTACGGCGTATGCCTCTCCTCCACCTTTTCTTCTGATCAACTCTGTACCCGTTACAATATTACCCCACTGATCAGATCCTCCCAGCTGTATTATACAACCGTGCTCTTTATTCAAATGGTAAAAGTCGTACCCCTGAACCAGCTGGTATGAAAATTCCGTAAAAGACATACCCGTCTCCAGACGTTTTTTTACTGAATCCTTTGCCATCATGTAATTCACGGTGATGTGCTTTCCAACATCACGAATGAAATCCAGAAATGACATGTTTTTAAACCAATCAAAATTATTTACCAGTTGAGCGGCATTGTCTCCTGATTCAAAATCAAGAAACTTTTCAAGTTGACCGCGTACACATGCCACGTTATGTAACAAGGTAGTTTCATCAAGTAGATTTCTCTCTTGAGACTTACCTGACGGATCTCCTACCATCCCTGTTGCACCACCTACTAACGCGTAAGGCTTATGACCCGCACGCTGGAAATGAACCAGAGTCATGATCTGTACAAGATGTCCAACATGCAAAGAATCCGCGGTAGGATCAAAACCAATGTACCCTGATGTTACGCCTTTGTTCAATGCTTCTTCCGTACCCGGCATGATATCATGTATCATACCTCTCCAACGTAACTCCTCAATGAAATTCTTTACCACGCTATTACTTTTGATTCAGTATATTATTCTTTATTTCGTGAGCTGTTTGAACACCTCTTCAAGCGATTTTTCTTCTTTACGCAAGGTAACGATCAACAGATCATTTTCCTGAGCAAATTTCGAAACGCGTTTTCTAAGATCATCCTCTATGGCAGACTCCAACAACCAACCTTCTTTGAATTGCTCTATCTTATTTATGCCCTCTATCTTCTTCAACATTGCTTTAGAATGCTTTCCTTCCAATTCGACATACACCGTCTGAACCGTTGAGCCGAATTGTAAATGAGCTGCCGTGTCGTCCGCTACGATCTCTCCTTTATTAATGATGATCACGCGATCACAGATCGCCTCCACTTCCTGCATGATGTGGGTAGAAAGCATTACCGTTTTTTCTTTTCCGATCGAACGGATAAGCTCTCGGATCTCAACAAGCTGATTTGGATCAAGTCCTGATGTCGGCTCATCGAGTATAAGAACTTCCGGATCATGTATGATCGCCTGAGCCAGCCCTACACGCTGCCTGTATCCCTTTGACAAGGCTCCGATCTTTTTATTTTGCTCGACTTCCAAGCCTACTTTCTTGATCATTTCTGCTACCTTCTCCTTCACATTCTTAACCTTGTAGATCTCTCCGATAAACGTAAGGTATTCCTTAACATACATATCAAGGTACAAAGGGTTATGCTCCGGCAGGTAACCGATCACTTTTCTTGTCTGAAGCGAATCAACCGTTACAGGCATTCCACAAACCTTCACTTCACCGCCACTCGCTGAGATGTAGCCGGTAATGATCTTCATCGTAGTCGATTTACCAGCACCATTCGGACCTAAAAATCCGACGATCTCTCCTTTTTTAACGCTAAAGGAAACATCTTTTACAGCGGCCTGGTCACCGAAGTACTTGAAGAGGTTTTTTACTTCTATTGACATAAAGTGAATTTGAAGCACGAATTTAATGATAATCTCAGAAAAGTCTTCGCTTCTCCTCTATCTCGCACGACTTTCAACTATATTTGAATATGCAAAGTCTCACAGGAGTAGTGTTGAAGTCAACCGGGAAGTGGTACAACGTGCTACTGGACGACGGTACAACATGTAATTGCCGTATTCGCGGTAAGCTTAGGCTTGAAGGTCACCGCACTACAAATCCTGTGGCAGTTGGAGATCGCGTAACGGTATCAGAAGAGGAAGATGATGAAGGGAACAGAGTAATTCTGGAAATCGGAAGCAGAACTAACTATATTGTACGAAGATCAACGAATCTATCCAAACAAAAACAGATTCTCGCCGCTAATGTGGATCTCGCTTATCTTATGGTTACGATCCATTCACCCGTAACACATCTTGCATTTATTGATCGCTTTCTGGTATCTGCGGAATCGTTCAGAATACCAACAAAGATCCTCTTCAACAAGATAGATCAGTATAACGAAGACGATCTGGAATACGTGGATGCCTTGAGCTACATGTATGAATCGATCGGATACCCTTGTCAGAAGATACAAGCCAATGATGCAAATGACGTAAACTCTTTAAAAGAGGAGATCAATGGTAAACAAGTAATGATCTCAGGACACAGCGGAGTTGGAAAGTCTACATTGATCAATTCACTGGATCCAAATTTGAGCTTGCGAACGGGAGAGATCTCTAAGGCTCACCAGCAAGGACAACACACCACAACTTTTGCCGAAATGCACCCTTTAGAAAGTGGCGGTTTTATTATTGACACCCCGGGAATCAGGGCATTTGGCATCGTTGAACTCGACAAACCAGTGATTTCGCACTATTTCCCTGAAATGCGCGCACTTTTAAACGAATGTCGATTCAATAATTGTCTTCATCTCAAAGAACCGGGATGTGCTGTAAAGGATGCCGTGGAAAGAGGAGATATATTTGAAAGCCGCTATCAAACCTATGTGCAATTGATGGAAGAGGATGAGAACGAAGTGTACAGAAAAAGTATTTACTGATGAGAGCATTGATCCAACGCGTTAGCAGGGCAAGTGTCAGCGTAAACAACGAGATTGTTGGAGCAATTGATCAAGGTTTGATGGTACTTCTCGGCATTGCTCATGATGACAGTACAAACGACATTGACTGGTTGGTTGGAAAGATTACCAATATGCGTATTTTCAGTGATGAGGAAGGAAAAATGAATTTGTCAGTACAAGATGTCAAAGGACAAATCTTGGTAGTGAGTCAGTTCACCCTACATGCTTCTACGAAAAAAGGGAATCGTCCAAGCTTCATCGAAGCTGCCAGACCGGAAATAGCCATCCCACTCTACGAAAAGTTTAAAACGGAGCTGGGAAAGATCGTGCCGATTGCCAGCGGGGAATTTGGAGCAGATATGAAGGTCTCTTTGATAAATGACGGTCCCGTAACGATCTGGCTTGACTCTCAGAACAAAGAATAAGCTTCACAAAATTACAAACATGGAGATAAAGGAATTTCAAAAAGAAGTAGACGCATGGATAAAGACCATTGGTGTGCGCTATTTTGATGAATTAACCAATACTGCCATCCTAATGGAGGAAGTCGGAGAAGTTGCTCGCATCATGGCTCGTCGATACGGAGAGCAGAGTGAAAAGGAAAGCGATAAGCAAAAAGACCTCGGAGATGAACTAGCAGATGTCTTGTTCGTGCTCACTTGTATTGCCAATCAGACAGGTGTGGATCTGGAAGAAGCTATTGCTCGAAATTTTGAGAAGAAGAACATTCGGGATAAAGAACGACACAAGAATAACGATAAACTCAAATAAAAAAAGGGCGAATTTACATTCGCCCTTTTCATTATGTGTGAAGATTATTTCTGAACTACTACCTGTGTTTGGTATTGTGTGTCGTTTATCACTGTAGCAACGATCTTCAAAACGAAGTCAACAATCGCGCAACTTCTTTATCTATTGGAAATGTAAGTTTTTCAGGCAGATCAGAAGTAAGGTTTACCCATCGAAAAGATTCCCCTTCCAAAAAACCTTTTTCCTCAAAGGTCCGGGTATCAATTTCTTCCAAATTCGGGTAATTCACCTTAAAGTAGAAGGATATGATCTGATCGGATTCTCTAAATGCCGATTGCTGAAAAAAATCATTTACGTAAAGAAGGTCGCTAATTTCAGCATCAATGTTCAGCTCTTCCTGGAGTTCTCTAATGAGTGCATCTTTTATCCCTTCACCCCATTCCAATCCTCCTCCGGGAAACTTTG
>SBGS01000279.1 GCA_006226555.1 Bacteroidota bacterium | reverse complement strand
TTTAGGAATGGAGGCGTATGTGCTTAATTATGAGCCTTTGAAAGATTATCGTCCCTATGCCGTTGGTTCAGATCTTCGTGAGAAAATGAATGATGGTATTGACGGTGTATTCGAGTATTATTATTTCCTGACAGATCTCAAAACGAATGAGAAGAAACGTGTGAAAATGTCTGAGATCACTCCGGAAATGTGGGGAGATACAGAACATTGGAAAACTGAATACGATACGATAGAGTGTGTTGTTCAGCCCAAGAATCCGTCCATTATGGATTTCAATCCAATATTGCCGATCACTGATATGACGGATTTTGAGCGTCGAAACCCGCTGATCAAATCTGTGCTGGATACAGCACAAACAATGATGTTAAAGATCCTTGATCTCGGGTATAATTCTCCTATGGAGATACCGGTTGAAGAATACGATCCGGAAGGTTTCCCAACTGAGGAATATCAAATCCTGGATACCATTTATGCCACAGATCCGAATATGACAGAGGTCGCGATTAAGGAAACCTTATTGGATGCGGATAAGGTCGTGATCCTTATTTCTCGCAAATTGGGTGAAGCAGATTGGAAAGAGATCCAGCGTATTAAAGTTATTTCAAAAGAATGTGAGAAGAAGAATGTACCGTTCGTTATGATCTGTAATGCCGGCCGAGATGAGATCAATGCATTCAGAGAAAAGCATGGACTTAAAATACCTGTATTCGTAATGGATGAGATCGAATTAAAAGTGATCTCACGTTCTAATCCTGCATTGTTAATACTCCAAAAAGGCGTTGTTAAAGGGAAATATCCTCATCGATCATTTCCCGATGCAGCATCTTTTTCAAAAAAATATTTGAATTAATGAGAAGAAAGATCGTTGCTGGAAACTGGAAAATGAATCTTGTTCGAGAACAGGCGGTTCTACTTGCTAAAGAGATCTCGAATGAGCGTAAAATAGATGGGGTTGAATTAATGATCTTTCCACCGTTTGTTTTCGTTGATCCCATAACTCAACAAATTGGCACTGATCTCAAAGTGGGGGTTCAAGATATTTATTTCGAAACAAGTGGTGCATTTACAGGGGAGATATCAATTGCGCAAGCAAAAAGCGTTGGTGCGGGCATAGCTTTAATAGGACATAGTGAAAGAAGAGAGTTGTTCAACGAAACGAATACGATCCTTAAGAAAAAAGTAGACGCAGCTCTTTCCGGTCAGATCGACTTTATTTTCTGTTGTGGAGAACCATTGAACATCAGAAAAACGGGAAGAGAATATGATTTTGTAAAAATTCAATTAGAGGAAAGCCTTTTCCACTTGAGTGAAGAAGAGATCAAAAAGGTGATCATTGCATACGAGCCTATCTGGGCTATCGGAACAGGAGAAACGGCCTCAACTGAACAAGCGGAAGAGATGCATGCTGCGATCCGTTCATGGCTAATGGAGAGATACTCAGAACAGACGGCGGAAATAATTCCGATCCTTTATGGAGGAAGTTGTAAACCGGACAATGCGAAAGAGTTGTTTGCATGTAAAAATGTGGATGGAGGTCTTATCGGAGGTGCTTCATTGAAAACTTCCGATTTTATTGCTATTGCTAATTCCTTCTAATGGATACGCTTGAATTAAATATCGGTTTGAAGCCGAGAGAGCCATGGACTGGGATATTGATCGCAGAACTCTCGGAAATGGGATTCGATGGCTTTGTTGAAACTACTGATGGAGTGATGGCATATGGACCTGCAACTATCGATCTTGATGAGGTGGTAAATGGATCCATACTCAAGGACCCTTCTGATTTTAAGTATACGCTGGAAAGTAAAACCATACCTTATCAGAACTGGAATGCAACATGGGAAGCTCAGTTTGATCCGGTTTTTATTGAACAATATGCGACGATCGTAGCTCCTTTCCACTCGGATCAGATCGTTGAGGGATTGAAGATCACTATCGAGCCACAGATGTCATTCGGTACAGGTCATCATCAAACAACATGGCTGATGATGAGAGGTTTGTTCTTAAAGAACAGCATTCCGGATCGAATTCTGGATATGGGTGCAGGTACAGGTGTTCTGGCTATAGCATGTGAAAAGCTAGGAGCTAAGGAGATCATTGCTGTTGATATCGAAGAAGAGGCAGTGAAAAATATTGAGCACAACGCAGCTCTGAACAATTGTATTAACATTTCTGCAATGTTTGGAGATATTGATGTGTTGGATGATGTTGCTCCATTTGGTTTGATTCTTGCGAACATCAATAAAAATGTTTTGAAGCGGCACATGAAACGATATGCTGAATTAACGTTAAATGGAGGAGGCTTGTGGCTCAGTGGCTTCTTTGAAAGTGATGTGGAGGAATTGATAGCATGTGCTACTTCACATGGATTTACAAATCCCGAAGTCCAAACAAAAGAAGGTTGGGCCCTCATCCAATTAATTAAAAACGAATGAACCTATGGTAAAATGGCTACTACTGAACGCAAGCTTTGTCGTTCTATTTAATGTTGTTGGTCAAACTTACTCACCGGATAGAGCAAAGTTTGTGAAGGAATTCCAGAAAGTTATCAATGAAGTAGGTGATAATGAACAACGAGATTACGCAAAGGATAAACTCCCAGTTTTATTATTGGAGTCCAATAAAATTTCGGATACTCAGTTTTCAGCTTTAGTTCAGACTTGTAATTTACTTGAAGCCAAAAGATTTAAAGTAGTTCCTGAGATCTATAACTATGTGTTTTCGGTAACCTCATTGGTTGAAAATGGACAGGGTTTAGAAAGTTATAACGCCTTTCAAGCTGCAGCTTCTAAATTATTAGAGAGTAGAAATAGTAAAAAGTTCACCGATTTTATCGAGATGACTTCGGGATACTTTTCTAAGGATATGATCGCAGCCTCGTCCAATTTCGATTGGTTTTATGTAGGAGGTACGTTTAATTTCGAATTCGATGTGAAGTCAGTTATCCTTTTCGAGGGCGGGGATTTGATCTGTCGCGTAAAAAGTAATTCTGCACAAACGAGAGGTGACATTATTGATAGTGTTGTCATTAGTAATACAGCCGGAGAATATGATCCTGCCTTAAAGAAATGGATTGGCACAGGTGGAAAGGTGACTTGGGAGAAAGTCGAGCTCGATCCGAAAAGTACTTTCGCATTGATAGAAACGTATGAGGTCTCTCTGAAAAAGCCTGACCTTCGTGTAGATACAGTTACTTTAACGACACCTTATTTCAGCAGTCCGATCAAAGGAATGTTGACAGATAGAGCGTTTAAGATCAACAGAGAAGAAGATAAGATGTTCCCTCAATTCTTATCGTTCAATAACCGCCTCTTTATTCCTGAAATTGCAGAAGGTGTAGATTACACGGGGGGATTTGCATTGAAAGGAGGTAGCTTTATTGGTGCAGGAACGCCAAAAGAACCTGCTTCGATCACGATGAAGCGAAATGGATTGCCGTTCATCAAGAGTCGAGCCCAACAGGTCTTGGTAGATAAAAACAAACTGCTGTTGTCATCGGCATCCACCACAATTTACTTTGGTAACGGTGACTCACTTTATCATCCAAGTTTGGAGTTCACTTTCGATCGCAAAACAAATATTGTACAGCTTTCCAGACCGAAGACAGGAATAGGACAGTCACCATTTGTCGATTCGTACCATCAACTCGATATTTATGTTGAACGTGTCTCCTGGGAGGTAAATACTGATTTGCTTGATTTCACGTATGATTTCGGTACAAGCCGTGATCAGCGATTTGCTCGATTTGAGTCTCGTTCCTATTTCGATGCACAGGTGTACGATCGATTACAGGGATACAGCTCGGTACATCCGCTGGTAGGATTACATAACTATGCCTACAAATACGATGAACAAGTACTGACAGAAGGTAAGGCAGCAACTGCGATCGGATTAACAGTAGAGCAAGCAAAGCCGCTATTGCTTGAACTATCAAGTCAGGGATTCATTAATTATGATCTTGAAGCAAAAACGGTAGTTTTAAATAAGAAGCTGGAAACATTCGTTAAGGCTAAGGCCGGTACAATTGATTACGACAATATCGTTTTCAGATCTGATTTACGTCCAAAGGAATTGGCTGGATATTCTCCTCAGCAGATAGAGGAGGATGAATATTTAAAGTCCGTAAAGGCTATTTACGATAAGCAAAACGAAGAGCGCAGGTTGATGAAGAAATTCGGATCCATGGACCTTGCGAATTTTGATCTTTACCTCGAAGCAGTTGATAACGTTGTATTATCTACCGAAAAGAATGTGGCTGTATTTCCGGAAAACTATGAGTTAACGATCAAAAAGAATCGTGATTTTAATTTTTCAGGATGGATCAATGCGGGTAAACTAGAGTTGTCTGCAAATGCGGCTCAATTCGCATACAACGAGTATAAATTTAGAGTACTGGAATCCGATGAAGCGCTGTTTAGAGTAAGACCTTTAAGAAAAGAAGATGGTCTTAAATCAATTCCGATGGTGAGCTCTTTGTCGGGAATCATTGGTGAAATATACATCGACGATCCGAGTAACCGTTCAGGTAGAAATCCGAAGATCACTGATTTCCCTAAGATAAAGTGTACTAGTCGCTCAAAGATCTTCTATAATTCTGATGAGATCATTCGAGGTATTTATGACTCTACTCGTTTCTATTATACGGTTTATCCATTCGATCTGGATAGCCTCAATGATTTTGTTGAGCAGAAGCTAAGAATTGATGGAGAGCTGGTTTCCGCAGGAATTTTTCCAACGATCAAAGAACCGGTTAAGATCATGCCTGATTATTCTTTTGGATTTGTTCAGCAGGCGCCTGAAGGTGGATATGATTTCTATGGGTCGAACGCGAAGTATGATAACAAGATCGTATTGTCGCACAACGGATTACAGGGAGCCGGAACGATAGACTTTGTTTATTCAACATCTGAATCTAAAGCATTTACTTTCTTACCGGATTCTACTGTAGGGATAGCGAAGTTTGTGAATAAGGGCATTGAAACCGGCATCGAGTTCCCTCCCGTTTTTGCAGAGGAAGCCTTTGTAACATATATTCCGGGCCAACGAATGTTGAAAGCATCGTCATTGCCTAAGAAAGAGATACAATTTTTTGATGACAATGATACCAAATTGAAGGGGACAGCTATTGTAACTCCGGAGGGAATGCGCGGGTTTGGTCTAATGACATTCTTGCGTGCAACAATGATCTCTGATGATTACAGATTTAAGCGATACGATATTGATGCGGATACCGCCAGCTTTACCCTTAAAAATGACAACGTCGATCTGACAGAGGATCCAATGGCATTTAAAACGGACAATGTGAAATCTCACGTTTCGTTCAAAGATCGTCAGGGAGAATTCAATTCCAACGAAGGAGAGTCTGTTGTATACTTCCCAGTGAACCAGTATTTATGTAAGATGGACAAGTTTACATGGTTCATGGACGATGATGCGATAGAGATGGAACGTCAGAAAGATAGGGACCTAGCTATTTCGACAGGAGTTGATCTATTGGGGCCAAACTTCTTCTCTCAGCATCCAAAACAGGATACACTGCAGTTTATGGCACCAAGAGCAAAGTTCAGCTTAAAGGAGAAGACAATTTTCTGCGAAAAGGTTCCTTATATTGATGTTGCGGATGCCAGATTATATCCTGATAGTATGAAGGTTAATATTCGTAAGAAAGCAAAAATGGACAAGTTCGTAAACTCTACTATTGTTGCAAATTACATTACGAGATACCACAATTTTGTGAACGCTGAGATCGAAGTGCTCGCGAGAAGGGATTATAAGGCAACTGGAGATTATGTCTATTATGATATGGACAGTCTCAAAACACTGATTCCAATGAGTAGTATCGGACTGGATACGGCATATCAGACCATTGCATATGGAAATATAGAACAGGCAAAAAGCTTTAAGTTAAGTCCGTATTTTGACTACTACGGAGAACTATCGATCAAGGCCGCAAATCCTTTGCTCTATTTCAAAGGAGCAACGCGTATTACACACGACTGTGAGAAGTTTGATAGAAACTGGATGTCATTCTCTGCAGAGCTCGATCCTAAAAACATTCAGATTCCGGTTAAGGAGGTTATGACCGATCTTGCCGGCGACCCGATCACTGCAGGTATTGTATGGAGAGATTCACCAGTGAAGGACAGTATTGCGCTTTATCCAACCTTCCTGTCTGCGAAAGTAAAAGGCGAAGATCCTGTGTTGTTTACTTCCAGCGGTGTACTTCAATATAATATTGGTGCACAGGAATTTCAGATCGGAAGCAAGGATAAACTGATCAACATGTCTGAACCGGGTAATTTCCTTGCCCTTCACACAGGAACATGTAGTATGAATGGCATCGGAACGATCAGTCTCGGAATGGATTATGGAGATATGGATGTTGCGTCTGTTGGAACGGTGAACTACAATCAGGAAACCGGAGAAACTATGCTTAATCTCACCATGCGCTTTACAGCGAACATGGATGCTTCCTTGTTCGAAGGTATGGCGAAACGCATCAACGAGATCGAAGCGCTCAAACCGATGACCTTCAATACTTGTACCCTGGAAGAAGCGATCGTTGAGTGGGATGGTACTGAAGAGGCGGATAAGCTCAAATCGAAGTATACGATCGATAATGAAGTTAAAAAACTGCCTAAGTCTGTTGAGAAATCGATCACTATTTCAGGTATTCGTATGAGCTATTATGCGAATCCTGGTGGGGAACGCGGATTGATCACGGACCTTGAATCAGCGATTTTAGTGAATATGTACTCAACACCGGTAATGAAATATGTTCCGTTTAAAGCTTATTTTGGACAAAACTACAGTGGTGGTGCTGAAGGTGATAAATTCAGCTTCTTCATCAATATCCCTGGTGGTCGTGATTATTACTTCGATTACAAGATGACGAAGAAAGATGGAGTGCTTAAGATCCGTTCAGGTGATGAAGATTTCAATAATCAACTAAATGCGCTTAAAGAAGAGAAGCGAAAGAGTAAGAACTTTTTATATGAACCAACGAGCAATACGGTATTACAGGCTCGTTTCTTAGAACTGTTTTCTAGATGATGATCTATTACGTTGCTGGAGTAGTAATCGCTTATCTATTAGGGTCAATTCCGACTGCGGTTTGGGTAGGCAGAGTGTGGCATGGAATTGACGTTCGTGAACACGGGAGTAAGAATGCAGGTGCAACAAATACATTCCGGGTTCTTGGTAAGAAAGCGGGAATAGTTGTTCTGTCGGTTGATATCATCAAGGGGATAGTGGCTGCGGGTTTACCTTTTTTACTGCTCGGAAATGCAGTCGATAAGGATACGGTAACGAATATTCAGGTGCTTTCGGCATTATCTGCTGTATTGGGTCATGTGTTTCCGATCTTTGCTGGATTCAGAGGTGGAAAAGGCGTGGCAACATCGTTGGGCGTGATCATTGGATTACATCCATTAACAGCAGCGATTTGCCTTGGCGTATTTCTGACAGTCTTTATATCATCGGGTTTTGTATCTCTTGGTGCGATGACAAGTGCGCTTCTTTTCCCGCTGGTGATCATCTTTTTCTTTCAGGAAGATTCGCCATTTCTGATCGGATTTTCGATTCTTTTAAGTTGTGCCGTAATTCTTGCGCATAGAAAGAACATTGGTCGTCTTATTGCTGGTAACGAGAATAAGATGAACCTTTTTAAGAAATAGGCGTATTACCAAGGGTACACAAAATCAGCACTTTTAGTGTAAGTGATACGGAAATTACATATCGTATTTGTCCTGCTATTCATTGTGACTACCGGTTTTTCGGTGTTAAGTCAAACAAATGAAGAAAGGCGGGAAAGAGCAGACAAGTTTTTCGAAAAAGAAAAATATGTTGAAGCTACGGCTGATTATTTGCATTTACTTTCCCTTGAGCCGAGGAGCGCAGAACTGAATTTCAAGTACGGTACATGTCTCTTGTATAATTCGAACAAGAAGAGCGAAGGACTTCGATACTTGCGCTTTGCCGTTACGGATCCAAACATAGATCCGAGAGCTTGGTATTTCTTTGGGTTGGCATTGCACCTCAACTATCAGTTTACAGAAGCACAGCAAAGCTATGGTACCTATTTGAATCTGACTATGGGTAAGGTGGATAAACGTTATCCCGTGGAAAGGCAGATCCAGATGTGTGAAAACGGTAAACGACTGCTTACGACATTTACCGATATCATCGTAGCCGAAAAGCAAGAGATCGATAATGAAAAGTTCTTCAGGATCTATACCGATGAAAATACGATAGGAGGACAGATCCTCGTTACCGCAAAATTCCAATCTAAGTTAGATGAGAAAATGGGCCATGTACCCATTGTACATTTCCCACCAAACGCGAGCGCTATCTACTATTCAAGTTACGGAAATGATCTCAGCTCGGGGCTGGATATTTATATAAGACGTCGTTTACCAAATGGAGAATGGGGTGATCCGCAGCCTCTTCCCGGAATGGTAAATACGCCTTATGATGAGGATTTCCCATACATGCATCCCTCCGGTAAATATTTATACTTCAGCTCTACCGGACACAATTCCATGGGAGGGTATGATATTTATTTGTCAAAGTTCGATCCGAATACCAATTCATTCAGAGAACCGGAGAATGTTGATTTTGCAATTTCTTCACCGGATGACGATTTCTTTTATGTGGTGGACTCTGCATTTCAGAATGCCTACTTTGCCAGCTCAAGGCAATCTCGTGATGGTATGCTTCATGTTTATCGCGTTAAAGTTGCTAGAGTTCCTTTGAAAGAGGTGATCATCATGGGTGAGTTCATATCCGAGGTGGATCCAAACATGAAGTCCATGGATATACAACTCACGTATCATTCTAATGGAAAGGATGTAGGACTCGTCAGATCCAATAAAGTAGGTAAATACTCCTATGTTTTCCCTCAAGGTGGTAAGTACAATTATCTGGTCAGTGTTGAAGGACTGGATGAAGAATTCAAATTTGTAGTTGACTTGCCGTTTCTGGATGAATTGCGACCGTTGAAACAACAGATCATCCACACAAAAGAGGAGGGCAAAGATGTCCTTAAAATTCTAAATCTGTTCGACGAAGAAGTTGAAGGTGCTGAAGCTATTATTGCTGATGTTATTCGCAAGAAGGCAGAACTTGATGTGAATATTGACAAGTTTGATGTGGATGAGCTGGAGGCAGAAGCCAAGAATAAAGAAATTCTGGCTCAGCTAGGGTTTGAAAACATGTCCCTTGAAGAAGTTTCTTTGAAACTAAAGGAATTGATCACAATTAATGAAGAGAAAAAGGACATAATTGAGCAGATCACGGATAATATTAATTCAGAGCTATTAGCAAAGGCAGAGCGAATAAATGATCTGAATGAAATTCAGGCTGAGTTGACTGAAAAAGCGATGAAATCAGATGATCCGATCACGAAGCATCGCTTATTGACAGAGGCTCAGATGAAAGAAGCTGAGAAAAACAATCTGATAGAGGGTACAGAGGCATTAGTAGCGCTAAGGAATGATGTCTTAAATAAAGTTGGGGGAAGCGAGGACAATACTACTGTTCAAAAGTTGAAGGTATTGTCTGATCAATTCTCAAAACTGGTTGAAGCAGGTAATACTGAAGAATCAATTGCGCTTTTGCAACAGAATGAAAATGTATTGAAAGTGGCGAATCAGGGTTCTCCTGAGAGTGTGATCACCTCTTATGTCGCGCGTGCCAGTGAATTGCGTAATCTCATCAGAGAAGAGACTAAAAAAGATCAGTCATACAATGCGATGATCGATAATGCAAACCAGGAAATCAATAGGTTGCAAGGTGAGCTCGAAAATGCCAAGAAAAAGGATATGCCGTCCATCGAGCGTCAAATTAGTGATAAGCAGGAAGAGATCGCAATGCTCAAAGTGGATCAGAAGAAGAGCAAAGAGAAGAAGGCAGAATATTCCAGAGAGCTCAGTATGATAGAACAGCAGATCGCAAGTCTGCAAAACGCAATGAATACAGAGACACACGTGGCTGTAAACGAAACAAAACTTGAAGAATCATTATCCAAGGTTACGGAAATAGAAGAACAAGAACCGGAAATTGATTATCAGGCAGAGATCACTAAGCTCGAAGAGGAATCTCCTTCACTCTTCAATTCTCAAGCCGGAGTTTATGAAACTGTAAAAACGGATCTTGCCCGAGAGCGTAAGGAACTTACAAAGAACAATGAGCTTTCCGAAGCAGAACGTTTGGCGCGTGAAGAGGAGTTATTGCAGGAAGCCATCAATGATATTGATGTCAGGTCAACTATCGTAGAACGTGAACTCGAAAATAATCCTACGGATGAACTGCGTGCAGAATCAGAGAGATTAAATACTTTCAAGGAGGAGTTAACGAATGAGTTGACCCGTGTTGAACAAGAATTGGATTCTGTGAAGACAGAGAATCCAGATATTGCGTATTCTAAGAATGATCTTCAAAAGGAAATAGATCCTGCTTTCGAAAAGGATATCAAAGAGATCAATAACAGTGGAAGATCCGAATTGGAGAAATCGACGGAAGTTCGGGAACGTATTGAAGAATACATGAGTCGATTGAATGCTGAAAATGAAGCGTTAACAAAGTCACTTGAAAACGATCCTTATAATGGTGAGTTGACGGCTAGAAAAGAAATGCTGAATGAGCTCATTAGTGAGAACAATAAGAAACTTGAAACGGCCAGAACCAAAGAGGAAGGACTTATTGCACAAAATACAGTGAAAGCAGAGGATCCGTCATCTGTAATTCCCGGATTTAATGAGCGTTTGAAGGAAGTAAATGAACTGACTTCAGTTCCGGAACGTTTGAAAGCTGAGAAAGAGCTATTAACGGAATTGGATCAAAAGGTAATTTCTGCGATAAAACAACTGGATAAAGACATTAAAAAGGATCCGGGCAACACCGCTCTAATTAGAAGAAAAGAGGCTTTAACGCTGCTACAAAATGATACCAACGAACATTTAGCAGAAATTGAAGAACAGTTGAAAGGAGCGCCTATTGCGTCTGGTAATGAGGATCTCAATGATCCAAACACTTTCGTTCCAGATTACACAGCAGAGAAGAATAAGATCCTGAGTGAAGAATCTGATAAACTCCGACAAACTGAAGCACTGATTACTCTTGAGAATGAACTATTGAATGCCTTAGTTCAAAAGGAATCAACGCTGCAAAAGGAAGCGCAAAATGGATCCGATAACAGAATAGAGGAGGATTTGATTGCCGTAAAGGAATTGAGAAAAGAGGTGCAGGAAAATGTTGCACAACTTCAAAAGAAACGCACAGAGCTGAATACGACGCCATCTTCAGCCTATAGAAATGAGGAAGCTCTGATCACTGAGCTGGATCCAAATTATTCCAGTGAGCGAAATCAATTATTGAATGATAAACAATTAAATGAAACAGAGCGAAACAACGCACTGATGGAGCTGAATAAAGCATTGCTTAATGAAGCCGATGAGCTCATCGAAAAATTAGAGACTCAGGCGGAGAATGATCCGAACAATGCCAGCGTAGAAGCATCGCTTGAAATGGTCTATGATCTTATCGAACGATTGGAAGATGAGAATAAACAATTAAGTGCAGCAAGATCGAATGATATGCTGGCGAATGAGCTTGTTCCGCGTTACATTGAAAGAAAAGAGGACGCTTTGTCACTTCAGGAAGGAAGTTCAAAGGATAAGGAACTTTATCTTCTTGAAACAGAACTCTCATCAGCCATCGAAACCGAACTGCAACGTGTTAACAGTGCATTATCGAACAATCCGAATGATGAAACGCTCTTAACAAGAAAACGTGATCTCCTTGCACTGGAAGCAGAGAACTACAAACAATTAGAGGAACTAAAAGGTTCTGTTGTAACAACGTACAACTCCGAGGAAGAATTAAGGAGAAGTCTTTTAAGTGAAAAGGTTTCGGAGCTGTTCCAAAAGGATGTAAACGCAATGACCCCAGGTGAGAAACTTGAGTTTACCACAGTGCTTCAGGAGACCTTGAAGGAGATCGAAATGAAGAAAGATCGCCTGAAACAAGTACAAGGTGAGGAGTTGACCAGCGCTCAACAAAACATCGAATGGTTAGATCGTTTGGAAAAAGAACTCAAAGACAAGCTTGTAGCGCTGAAAGGTGTGGATTCAGATGGGATTTCTTCGAATGACCTTGTTGCAAACTATGATGATAAGCGCAAAGAGATCGAGTCCAATGATGAATTAAGCCAGGCTGAGCGTTTGAGTGAATTGAACAAATTAGATGCAACCTTGATCGCTAATGCAGAGAAGGAAGTTAAATCATTGGATAAGCAATTAAAAAAGGATCCTGAAAACACTTCTCTACAGCTCGAAAAGGATCAGATCCAGCAGATCAGATCAGCTGCTGAAAGTAGAATAGCGGAAAATGATCAGCTTATTGCTGCATTGAATAATTCACAGGAAAATAATGCTGTTAGTGCATCCGATCTGATAGAATCAATTTTACCTGGTTACGCTGATCGTCGTTCAGATTTGGCAGCACAAAATGATACAGAAGGAATACTGGCTCTTGAGTACGAATTATTGGAAGCTTTACGATCCAAAGAGGCTGAACTTGAAAGGTCGAATGCAACGGACGAAGAGATCGGAAAGGTTTCAGAGCTTTATGCGGCACAGCGCACGACAGTGGAAGAGTTGATGAATGCACGTGTAAGTCGTTTGGATGAGCAGGAATTGGATGAATACAGAGCAGGACTTCTGAAAAATTATAACCAAAGGGAGACTGAGCTGAAGCAGGAGAACAATACAAGTGAGCTGATCGCTTTGGAAGAGGAACTACTGCAAGAGATCTCAAAAGAAAGAGCTGTTCTGAAACGTAAACAGGAAAAATCTCCTTCACTTGAAATCGAGCTGGAGCTTGCCAAGTTGAACAGACTCGAAGAAGAAAGTAACGCAAAGATCGCATCATACCGTTCTCCTGAATTG